>CALANW010000165.1 GCA_937926145.1 uncultured Ruminococcus sp.
CATTCCTTACAGATGTCTGATATTTGCTTAGGTTAGTGCATATGGGGCAGAGCCCTTGGTTGCTCTCCGCAGAGAGCGAAACTCCCTAAACTAACAACTAAGACATTGTTGCAATAGCGAAATATTTAACAGTTAAAAAGGCGCAATTCACAAAAAAAGGATAACGAAATATGAGAAATTAAGTTTCGTAAACCTAAAAATGTGAATTGCGCCAATTTCTATTTACGGAACAACTATCCTCGGTGTGAAATGCGCAGAGCGAAGCGATAAGTATTTAGCGCCGACGGGATATGAATAGCGTTTTTTCTTTTTGCAATCAAGTCATAAATGCATATATGCAATATGCTTTTTCAAAAAACTGAAGCTCCCTTTTCAAACTGAAAAGGGAGCTTATTTTTTATGTATTCAGACCTCACAATAAGCAGCTCTGCCCTCTTTAAAGAGGTCGCCGCCGTGTGAATCCACGGTAACGGTCACGGGGAATTTCTCAACATAAAGTCGCTTTACCGACTCGCAGCCGAGATCCTCGAATGCAATTACCTCACATTTTTTTATGCAGCTTGCAGCCAGTGCGCCTGCACCGCCGATAGCGCAGAAATATACTGCGTTATTGCGCTTTACAGCGTCTTTTACAGCTTCGCTGCGTTCGCCCTTGCCTATCATTGCGCGGAGTCCGCAGTCAAGAAGCCTTGGTGCAAACTTATCCATTCTTCCCGACGTGGTAGGACCGCAAGAACCGATAGCCTTGCCGGGAGCGGCAGGCGTAGGACCTGCGTAATAGATAACAGCGTCCTTGATATCGAATGGGAGCGGTTTTCCCTCATTGAGAAGTGCATCAAAGCGTTTATGAGCCGCATCACGGGCAGTATAGACCGTTCCCGTGAGCAGGACTTTGTCGCCGATACGCAGCTTATCGCAATACTGCGGAAGCTGCTCGACGGTCAATTCGTAAATTTCTGCCATTATCAGCCGTTTTCGCTTTCTGCAGCGGCTTCGGCTGCCTTTGTAAGGCTCTCGAGTTCGCTCATATCAAAGCCGAAGTTAGCCTTTGTAGCGGACGGTGCAGGTGCAGGAGCCGGTGCTGGCGCAGGGGCAGGTGCAGGAGCTGGAGCAGGTGTTGGGATATGGTTTTCAGCAGGTGCGGGAGCATTTCCGCTGATGATAGACTGTGTATCTGCAATGCGAGCCTTAGCTTCATCAAGCTTTGCAAGGCTTTCGCCTGAGAACATTTCGAGAACTTCACGAAGCTTTGCAACGTTGGTTTCGATCTCGTCAACTTCTGCCTTAACAGAAGCCTTGAGAGCTTCGGAAGCAGACTTCATAGCGCTGGACTTATCCTCAGCTTCGGAGAGGATCTTGGAAGCCTTAGCGTTAGCTTCCTTGACCTTTGAAGAAGCTTCTTCGTCAGCCTTGTTAACGATAGTTGCAGCCTTGCCGTTAGCATCGTCAACGACCTGATTTGCAAGGCGCTTAGCGTCTTCGTCCATCTTTCTTGCGTTTTCCTTAGCCTGTGTAACAATCATATTAGCAGACTTCTGAGCCTCGAGGAATACATTGCCGAGGTCCATAGCGCTGTTATCGGGTGAAGATGTAGCAAGCTTGTTCTTAGCGTCCTGAAGCTCTTCTTCGAGAGCAGCATTCTGAGCCTTGAGTTCTTCGATCTCCTTATCCTTTTCAGCGAGTTCACCTGTGATAGTGCCGAGCTGATTTGTAAGGGAGTCGTTATTTGTCTGGAGTTCTGTGATCTTAGCCTTGTCAGCCGCAAGAAGCTCCTCATATTTTTCGTCATTTACGCCGTTTCCGCTTCCAGCTTCTTCAAGAAGAGCCTTTTTCTCATCGAGTTCAGCCTGAAGAGTGTAAATTTTCGTATTTAATTCATCAACGTACGCAAGTACGTCCTTTTTATCAAATCCGCCAAAGTTGACCGTTTTAAGGAATCCTGTACCTTCTGCCATAACAATAACCTCCAAAATTATAGTGCTAAAATGTACGGAATAACAAATATTTAACTCACGATACATTTTCACACAACAATTATAACATATCTGTCCAAATTTAACAAGCGTATTTTATGGTTATTTGTCACCAAAATTTTGTAAAAAAATTTAGTTATTTAGCTATTTTTTTATTTTTTCGTAGAAATAACACTTCCAAATAAAAAAATAAGGCAATTTTCCTGATGTGACAAATATTTTATAGATTCGGTGGGATAATATTCCTTGAAATTACTGATCTGTTAAGAGGAGATGGCTTTTTTATGTATAATATCGAAGCCTTTACGAAAAAGGCGAACATCGTTATCGAAAATTCATTCCTTGCTGCAGGAAAGCTCGGTCACACCTACGTTGGGAGTGAACATATCCTGCTTTCGCTGATATCGGAGCAAAGTTGCTCTGCGGCGCAGGCTTTCCGCGTCTGCGGCATAACCGAAGCTGACGTTCGCGCGAAGATAATCGAGCTTGTCGGCATCGGCGAACCCTGCCCCGTCGATGATGACTGTATGACCTCCTGCGCACATAAGATACTCACCTCGGCGAGCAGTATCGCTGCCTCCTGCGGCTCACGGCTGACGGGAACGGAGCATCTTCTCTCCGCTTTGCTTGAACAGAGCGAATCGACCGCCGTTACTATATTAAAGGAGCTCGGCGGAAATTTCGGCAGCCTTAATTCCGCCTGCACGAAGCGGGTGCGCGAAGTTTCGCATACGGCTCTGAACAAATATGGGAAAGACCTCGTCCGCGAAGCCGCCGAAAAAAAGTGCGACCCTATCATCGGCAGAAGCCGCGAGATACGCCGAACGGTGCAGATACTTTCGCGCCGAAGCAAGAACAACCCTTGTCTTATCGGCGAAGCAGGCGTAGGAAAGACCGCCGTTGTCGAGGGTATCGCAATGCTCATCGCGAGCGGTGATGTTCCCCAGTCGCTTCGGTGCAAGCACATCTTCTCCCTCAATCTCACCTCGATGCTCGCAGGTGCAAAGTACCGCGGCGACTTTGAGGAGCGCGTAAAGCAGTGCATTGACGAAGCCTCCGATGACGGCAACATCATTCTTTTCATAGACGAACTTCACACCATAGTTGGCGCAGGTGCGGCAGAGGGCGCTATCGATGCGGCGAACATTCTCAAACCACAGCTTGCGCGAGGTGAGATACAGCTCATCGGTGCAACGACCATTGCCGAATTCCGCAAATCTATCGAGAAAGATGCCGCGCTCGAACGCCGCTTTCAGCAGGTGATGATAAACGAGCCTACCGAGAGCGAAGCGCTTGAAATTTTGAGCGGAGTAAAGTCCGTCTACGAAGATTTCCACAACGCTGTTATCACAGACGAAGCCTTGAAAGCCGCAGTGGAATTTTCGGTTCGCTATCTGCCCGAGCGTTTTCTCCCCGACAAGGCCATCGACCTCATCGATGAAGCCGCTTCAAAGGCGCGGATACGCGAATCGTCTTCGCCGCAGACTTTGAGCGAACTTGCCGAAAGCCTTAAACGAATGCTCGACAAAGAGCCTTGCCGTGCAAATACGCCGAAGCCGACCAAACGCCGCCCCGACCTGCCAAGCTGGTTCAGTCCGAGCGAAGAAAAACCCGTCACGGTCGGCAGAGAGGACATCGCCGCTGTTATCTCCGATATAAAAGGTATCCCGATAGGTCAGCTCACAGCGGACGAAGAAACGCGTTTGCTCTCGCTCGAAACTGAGCTTCACAAACGCGTCATCGGGCAGGATAAGGCTGTTCACGCTGTTGCCGATGCTGTTCGCCGAAGCCGCTCGGGACTTCGCGATGAAAAGCGTCCGCTCGGCTGTTTTCTTTTCACAGGTCCAACCGGTTCGGGCAAGACCGAACTTTCCAAAGCGCTCTCGGAGTGCCTTTTCGGCGATCTGAAATCACTTATTCGGCTCGATATGTCAGAGTATCAGGAGAAGCACAGCATCTCACGGCTCATCGGCTCTCCGCCGGGATATGTCGGCTATGAGGAGGGCGGAACTCTCACCGAGCAAGTCCGCCGCAAGCCGTACAGCATCGTTCTTTTTGACGAAATAGAAAAAGCTCACCCCGACATAAGTTCTCTCCTGCTCCAGATCGCCGAAGAGGGCGAACTCACGGACGGTCTTGGTCGGACGGTGAACTTCCGCAATGCTATTATAATTATGACCTCGAACCTCGGTGCGGAAAAGCTTTCGGGCAAAGGCTCTGTCGGCTTCGTGCAGTCCGAGCAGCAGAAGAAAAACGATGTCAGCGACACCGTTCGCGAGTTTTTCTCGCCCGAACTGCTCGGCAGACTTGATGAAATAATCGTGTTTGACAGCTTGTCAAAGGAAGAACTTGCCCAAATCGCACAGCTTATGCTTTCATCTCTGAAAGGCCGCGCCGAAAAGCTTGGCATCTCGCTTGAATTTGACCCGTCGGCAGTTGAAAAGCTTTCCTGCCCGAACGATAAAAGCGGCGCGCGCGGACTTCGCCACGATATCACGGTGAATGTCGAAAACCTGCTCTCGCGGAAGCTTCTCTCGGGCGAGATACACCGCGGCGACAAGATACGGCTCATCTTCAACGGTGAAAGCTTTGCCATAAACGAAGCTGTCGCAATGTGACATTGCCGCACAAGCTGTTACAAGAGCTTTGTGCGGTATTTTTCTGCCAAAAAGCGACCCTTTTTCCGTGCTTTTTGCAAGCCAAAAATTTTTTTAGCAAATTTTTCTTTTACCTCTTGACAAATCTATACCTTTGTGGTATATTAATAATAACAGGTAAGGTCAACCTTACCTAACCTAACTTTGATTATGAAAAAATTTATCTGAAAGGACTTGAAAATTATGAAAAAATGGATATGTTCAATATGCGGTTATGTTTATGAGGGCGAAAACCCACCTGCTGCCTGCCCACAGTGTAAAGCACCTGCTTCTAAGTTCACAGAAGCTGCTGACGATAACGCTCTTTGGGCTTGCGACCACGTTGTAGGCTCTGCACAGGGTGTTGACCCCGAGATCATCGAGGGACTCCGTCAGAACTTCAACGGCGAATGTTCCGAAGTCGGAATGTACCTTGCAATGGCAAGAGTAGCATTCAGAGAGGGCTATCCTGAGGTCGGTCTTTACTACGAAAAGGCAGCTCATGAAGAGGCTGAACACGCTGCAAAGTTTGCAGAGCTTCTCGGCGAAGTTGTAACAGACTCCACAAAGAAGAACCTCGAAATGCGCTATCAGGCTGAGAGCGGCGCTTGCGAGGGTAAGCTTGCACTTGCTAAGAAAGCAAAGGAACTCGGTCTTGACGCTATCCACGACACTGTTCACGAAATGGCAAAGGACGAAGCAAGACATGGCAGAGCTTTCAAGGGTCTGCTCGACAGATATTTTGCTAAGTAATTAAGCTGAAAATAAAAGTCATAGCTCGGCAATAAGCTGAACTATGACTTTTTTGATACAAAAACTATTGACAATAATACAATTTGTGGTATAATAAAAACAGAGAGTTCGTCAGATAGACGATAGCCCTCGATAGATTGTTTAATTTAAAACTAAACTAATCCGTCTACTGCGAATAGGCGGATTAGTTCTTTTTATTGGCTGTTATCAGGCTGATAACAGTATCAATGACCTTGCAAACGCAAGTGATACAGGTAAGTACAAAAGTAAATACTTCCATAGTATCGATCCTCCTACAGACAGAATCCGTAAGAGTAAGAACTGACCCTTCTTTTACTAACCTTACGGAAATAATAGGAGGGCATCCGTCTATCTTATACGCCAATTGTAATAATTTTCGCTGCCAAACTCTCTGCAAGGCTTATTATATCATCTATGTCAAGAAAAAACAATGAATAAATTAAATCGGCAGGCTCTTTACCTGCCGATTTTTATATCATAACACCGCTGCCCAAACCGTTATAAGTGCATCATATATCCCGTGAGCGATTATAAGCGAAACAATGGTACAGCCTTTGACTTTTGCCCTGCACAGACAGAAAAAAGCGCCGATAAATGCTGTCATTATCATCTGTACAATACTGCCGCCAAAGATATGGAAAAATCCGAACAAAACGGACGAAACAATAACCGCCGCCGTTTCTTTTCCGCCGATGTCCAGTATCTTCTTATATATAAATCCGCGGAACACAAATTCTTCCGCAAAACTTACTGCAAAAATACAGTAGATAAATTCGTATATAAACTGCCATGGCCGGGTGTATTTTTTTCCGCTGCTGACATACTCCCCGAAGCCGAGCAGGTGCGGCACAACAGTCAGCACGAGAGACATTGCCGCGCCTATCAGAACACCAACAATGATCTGCTTTCCGAACTTTACCGCAGTAAGTCCATACTCACTTAGCTTTTCTTTATTTGCGAGCATAAGAATTATCGGAACTAAAGCAATAAGCCAGTATGTGATGACCATTGTTATCATTCTTGCAGGCAGCGGCAGAAGCATAAGAATATTTCTGTTGAATACATTAAGAACGATAAGTCCGAGCATTGAACCTATAAACCCGATAATAAGATTCACCCAATCTTTTTTCCTTGTCATTTTTCTGTCCCCTTATAAAAAACGTTCGGTCAGCTTATCCCGACCGAACGTTTTGTTTCTTTACTTAATGATAAATTTTGCGAAAAGCGCAGCTGCAGTATTGAACCATTCGGGGTACATATCGTGGAACATATCATAATACTGCTGATATACATCAGGGCTGGTGCTCTTCAGCATTTGCATTACCTCGGGCATATAGTTCATCACGATATACACGATTAATACTATAAAAAGTATGCTCAGAACAAGGGCAACTGCCGAGCATATTATTCCTGCGGTCGATGCGCCCTTTCCAACGGGATAATGCTTGCCCTTATATACGCAGCCGAGAATAATGCCTACTATCGGCAAAAGTCCGAGCGGCGGGATAAAGATAAGTCCTACGAATGTAAGTACGAGTGAGAGAATGCCGATAACGAGCGAAGCAGTTGCAAGTCCCGTTTTATACGGCATACCGTTTGGGTCGGTGTACATTCCGTTGTACTGATACTGTCCCTGCGGAAGCGGCTGCTTGTACGGATCGAAGTCCGGCGGCACTTGCTGCTGACCGTTGTTTGCGTATGAAGTATTGTAAGGCTGCTGTGCCTGCGGCGCTCTCTGCTGCTGTTCAAACGGCATATTGTATGGGTCATAGCCGCTCTGTTCGGGCTGAGAACCTGCACCCTGCTGAGTGTTCTGCTCCTCACGGCGTTCTTGGTCAGCGAAACTTTCCTCGCCGAAGTTTTTGTTTTCGTTATTGTTAAATTCGTCCATTGATATCTTCCTTTCGATGTTGTGAATTCGGATTATGTTAAAGAAATTATAGCACAATATTATAATAATTGCAACATTTTTTTATAATTTTAAGCCTATCATTGCCTCGATCTCCGCAACAAGTCCGCGGTACATCTCCATAAGCCTGCCGTGTTCGGCTTTTATAATGTCGGCTTCACCGTTTTTCGCTGCAAATTCAAGCTTTTTCGCAAGTTCCGAAACCTCTGCCGCGCCGACAGTCAGCGATGTGCTTTTGAGTGAGTGAACATATATCGCGTAATTTTTCCAGTCCTCATTTTCAAAGGAACTTTCAAGATTTGCGGTGTTTTCCTCCGCCGCTTCCGCAAAGGCTTTCATTATCTCGAAGTAAAGCTCCTCACTGCCGCCGCTGTACTTTAATCCGACAGCGCGGTCGATGTAGTTCGTCGTAAGATCGGCTATTGGGGCGGCATTTTCGTGCTTCGGCTCTTCAACATAAGGTTTGACAAGCTCCTTTGGCAGCAGTGCAAGGACGGTCTTTTCCAGCTTTATGGGGTCAACGGGTTTTGAGATATAACCGTCAAAGCCAAGCTTCAGATAGACCTCTCTCGAGTCGGAAAAAGCGTTCGCAGTGAGCGCAACAACGGGAGTATCTTTGCAGAGGTTCTCCCCGTCCCTTATTCGGCGGAAAGTTTCCGTTCCGTCGATATCGGGCATCATCTGATCGAGCAGTATGAGCGAATAGCGTCTTTTTTTCACGGCTTCAAGACATTTAACGCCGCCGTTCGCCGTGTCGATATGTATTTTTGTACCTTTGAGAAGTCCCTGAACGACCGCAAGGTTCATTTCATTGTCATCAACAACGAGGATATAAGCATCGGGAGCGATGAATGACGGAACATAGCCGCCCTTTTTCTCGTCCGAAAGCTTCAGTGCGCCGAGTTTCTCTTCGCCGAGCTTTTTCTGACGGACGGAGAAGCCGAACACCGAACCTGAGCCATAAGTGCTGATAAAACGAAGCTCCGTTCCCATAAGTTCAAGCAGGCTTTTGCATATTGAAAGTCCAAGACCCGTTCCCTCGACTGTCTTGTTGCGCTTTTCGTCAAGGCGCTCAAACGTGTTGAAAATTTTGTCCTTGTCCTCGTCCTTTATGCCTATGCCCGTGTCTTCGACCGAAACGACAATGTTTATTTCGCCGTCCGAGATATCTTCGTGATATACCTTGAAGCTGACGTGACCGTGTTCGGTGTATTTTATCGCATTGGTGATGATGTTCGTTATGACCTGTTTGAGCCTGAGCTCGTCACCGAAAAGATACCTCGGTATCTCGGGCGAAATATCATAGCGGAAACGAAGTCCCTTTTCACGGCATTTTACATCAGCCGCGTGAATTGTGTCGACGAGCATATTGCTTATATCGTATTCGGCGCAGACAATGCGTATCTTGCCCGATTCTATCTTTGAGATATCGAGGATATCGTTGACTATCGAAAGGAGCGTTTTCCCCGAATTTTTTATATCCTCCGAATACCGGAGAATACTTTCGCTGTCGGCTTCGCGGCGTATCATCTCATTCATTCCGAGAATGGTATTGATAGGCGTTCTAATCTCGTGCGAAACGTTCGCAAGGAACTGGCTCTTTGCGTTGTTCGCACGGTCGGCTTCTTCCTTTGCGGCGCTTATCTCGTCATACTGTCGGCGAATGACCGAAAGGCTGCCGAGCTTTGTGATTATCCACGTTATGAATGCGATGCAAGCCGCCGCGATGAGAAGCAGATACGCTTCAAATATCGTGGTTTCATAGAATTCCGCTTCCTTTTCGACGAGGTAAACAGCCTCCTTGACCACTGCGCCGTCCGAGCCGAGTATCTGAAAATGAAGCTTGTATGTGCCGTGTTTAAGGTTGGTGAAGCTTATATCGGAAAGCTCGCTCTGCTCAACGTCAACACTGCTTGCCTCAAAGCCCTCAAGCTCGATATGAACGGCAGGGTCGCTGAGTGTGTAATTCAGTACGGACGGCTCAAAATCAAGCCTCTTCGCGTAGGACGGTATCACGAACTTGCCCGTGTAGCCGTCCTCGCTGACGGGATAAACGACTTCCCTGTCGTTGAGCCGAACCTGATTTACAGCGATGTTGAAGTCGGTCGTGCTGCTGTAAAGGTCGCGGAGCGAAACCGTGTAAACGCCGCTGCTGCTACAAAAAACGAGCAGATCGTCCTCAGTGCAGAGATTCCACGAATTCGCCGTTATCGAAGCGCCGAAGCCGTTTTTGCGGTTGTAAAGCTTATACTCCGAGCAGATATCCCTTTCGAGCTCCGATGCGCTGACCGAGAAAAGTCCCGAGCTGCCGAGTATCCACGCGGTATCGCGTTCTTCATCTATGTAAATATCGAAATTGTTCGTGTATCGGAAAGTCGTTATCCTGTGCGTTTCGTAGTTCTTATCCATTGTGTAAAGACCCGTTCCCGTCACTACGAAGTAAATATCCTTGTATGGAACTATGCGAAGAATAACGGGCGAAATGCTCTCACTGCCGATGTGATAATATACTCTTCCCCCGTCCAGAACGTAAATGCCGTCGCCGTCGCTGCCTGCAAGAACGCGCCCGCTTTCTTCCTCTATGGCACAGAGTATGTGCGGATTGTCCAGTCCGTAATCGGCGGAGAGTGTATGCGTGACCTTGTCATCGTTTATATAGGATATGCCAGTCGAGCTTGCGGCGAATATAGTCCCGTCCGAAAGCTCCATTGTGAAGCGGAACTTTGAGCCGTTAGTACCTGCGGAATATTCATTGAAAAGCTTTGCGGTCTGTTCCTTGTGATTGTATTTTACAAGTCCGTCCTGACCGTAGGTGGATATCCAGACATTGCCCTTGGAATCCTCCGTGATGTTTCTTATCCTGCTGCCGTCAAGCTCCTTAACTATCGCCGCATCGACGTTTTCTCCGCTGCTGTCGATCATCTGAAGTCCGCTGTCATAGCCGATGTAAAGTATATCTCCGCTTGCGCATACGGCGTTTGCGACCTGCTCACCGAGTCCGTATCGGCTGCTGAGATTGCGGAACGGGTTGACCGTTGCTTTTATCACGCCCTGACGGGTCGAGATGAACCAGGTGTTGCCCTGATAGTCGGTCACAGCGTCAATGATGTTGCTGTTGAAATAATCGAGCGTCATCTGCGTAACTTTGCCGAATTCGTCTATCTTCGCGATGCCGTTGTCGGCGCAGACCCAGTATCCGCCGTCTTCCGCAGGCTTTATGTTCGTCACCGCCGTGCAGGGCGAAACGTTCGCATACATTTTCTGCTGTATCCTGTTTTCGTCAACGCTGCATTCATAAACACGAAAACGTTCCGTTCCTGCGAGGAAAACGCCGTTACCCACATAGTTTATGCTGTCGAAAGCGCTTCCGTCAATGGCTGTTTCGCTGCGCAGGCATTTTCCGTCCCTATACGCCGCGAGAACACCGCTGTTCGTAACAGCCATTATCGTTCCGTCCTCCGAAGCCGCCGCGGAGGTTATGTATGTGATGTCGCTGTCGAACTGCACGACCGAAACTCCGTCTTCGAGCGAAATGAAATAGGAAAGTCCTGCCGTTCCGACAAAGATATTGCCGTTTGCGTCCTCGGTGAAGCAGCGTATCGACTTTTCCGAAAGTCCTTTTTCGCTGCCGTATGAAACGAATTCGTGCTGCGCCGTGTAGCAGTAAACGGAGCTTTCATTCGTGCCTATCCACATATTTCCGCGCTTGTCAATATAAAGCGCACGAACGCTGACAATGCCGTTTTCCGCACCGAAAAGCGAGAACCTCGTTCCGTCATAGCGGTAAAGTCCCATATAAGTTCCGAGCCATATATATCCGTCGGACGACTGCACTATCGCGTTCACGCTGCTCGTCCCGAGGTCTGTTTCGCTGTTGTAAAGCTTGACATCAAAGCCGTAGAAAGGATCGGACGCAGCCTTTGCCTGAGCCGCTACTCCTCCGAAAGCCGCAAAAATGCATATCGTCAGCATCAGCGATGCAAAGCGTTCCGTTATAGTTTTAAGCTTTTTCATTCTGCACCCCGTTCTCTTTTCTGGCGGAAAGCTTCTTCCGAACTGCGCCGACCGTCAGATAAGCCACTGTCATTGAAAGCACCTTGTCGGGTATGTCGATGAACATCTGCGAAAGCACAGCCTTTACGACCGTCCCGATGCGGTACTGCGAAAGCATATCGAAAAGTGCGCTCCCCCAAACGTTGTTCGTCCTGCCGTCATAAAGTATGCAGTTGACGGGAACTGCGCAGGCAACGGTTATGATACCCATAAGTATTCCCGTGCAGAGCGCGCTGAACAGCGTTCCGCAAAGTCCCTTTTTCGTAATGAATCCGACCGCAAGACCGATGATAATGTTTATCAGTGAAAAAATTATCGAAGTGCCGCCGAAGCATATCCTCGATATAAGATTTGACAGAAGTCCGACCGCACCGCCGACTATCGGACCGCACAGACACGCCGATATCATCGTTCCCATTGTGTCGAGCCAAAACGGAACGGGACAAACGAGCGTGAAAACGCGTCCGCCGATATTGAGCAGGATACACAGCACAGCCGTCAGAGCAATGCCGACATAATTTTTATTTTTCATCAAATAGTTCCCCTTTTTTGACCTTTTTATCGCATTTTTCCATAATATTATATCATTTGGAGGAGAAATTTTCAACAAAATTTGTTATTTCCTTTAATTTTATTATAAAAAAATGGTTTTGGTTTCGCCGCTATTGAAATATGCATCGTTTTGTGCTATACTATTAATAATTATGCTGAATTTATCAGATTTTTCGGAGGAATATAAAATGAGTGAAATTATCCTTATAAAAGAGGGAGAAATTGCCATAAAAGGTCTTAACAAGCGAAGCTTTGAGGACGCTATGGTAAGAAATATCCGCCGCAGACTTTCACGCCTCGGCAAATTCGAGTACGACCGCTCACAGTCTACAGTCGTTATCCGCCCTTTGAGCGAAGATGTTGACTTTGACGAAGTTGAGGACGTTGTATCAAAGGTCTTCGGCATCGCCGCTTACTGCCGCGCGCTCGTTGCGGAAAAAGATTTTGAAGTTATCGCAAAGTCGGCTATCGAATACAACCGCGAGGTGCTTGAAACCGCGCGTTCCTTTAAGGTAAATGCCAAGAGAGCAGACAAGAACTTCCCTATGCGCTCACCCGAGATCTGCGCGGAGCTTGGCGGAAGAATTCTTGACGCTTTCCCGCACCTTGTCGTTGACGTAAACAACCCCGATGTTATCATCACCGTTGAAGTACGTCAGACCGAAGCTTATATCCATTCGGGCAACAAAAAGGGCGCAGGCGGAATCCCCGTCGGCACTTCGGGTCAGGCAATGGTGCTCCTTTCGGGCGGCATCGACAGCCCCGTTGCGGCTTATATGATGGCAAAGCGCGGAATAAAGCTTTCCGCTATCCACTATGTTTCCCCGCCGTACACCTCCGACAGAGCAAGGCTCAAAGTTGAGCGCCTTTGTCAGAAGCTCACGCCTTGGTGCGGCGACATCGCTTTCTACTGCGTTCCTTTCACAGAGATCCAGGAAAAGCTCCGCGACAACTGCCCCGAAGAGCTTTTCACTATCATTATGCGCCGCCTTATGATGGAAATTGCCCAGCGTATCTGCGAAGAAAAGCAGATACAGGCACTTGTTACGGGCGAAAGCGTAGGTCAGGTAGCAAGCCAGACCATCGGCGCTATTGTCTGCACGGACGCAGCCTGCCGTATGCCCGTTTTCCGTCCCGTTATCGGTATGGACAAGACCGAGATCATCGAGATCGCGCGCAAGATAGACACCTTTGAAACATCTATCGAGCCTTACGAGGACTGCTGCACGGTATTCACACCGAAGCACCCCAAGACAAGACCTATCCTCGCCGATGTCGAAGCCGCACAGAACAGCTTCGATTTTGAGCCGCTCATACAGTGGGCAGTTGAAAATACCGAGCTCAAAGTTTTCCGCGGCGGCGAAAACGAATGATATCATTTTCCCCAAAGCGCTGATTTTGTGCGATATATCATCATTTTTGAAAATATTTCTTGCAATTCAGGAAATAATATGTTATAATTTAAACTGTATTGTTGAAAATAAAATTTACGGCGGCGCGGATATTGCTTCTGCCGTCGGGATTGGAGAATTATAATGGCATTTCCCGTTTTTACACCGTCTTATTTCAAAGAGCTTGTTGATGTTACAGGTCCTGAGGAAAAATACAAAGACTTTTCCGACATCATCGTTTCACCGGCAGCAGTCGAGTATGTGCTTTATCTCAGCAACCCCGATGTTGTCCGCAGAATGATGAAGGAATCAACGCTTTCCTTTAAAATGGTACAGCTCACGGGTGAAAAAGAGCTTCCTTTCATCGATAGTTCCAAGGCTGCTATCGAAGCTAACCCGACAGCAAAGTATTACTGGCAGCTCCGCTCACTCTTTATGGGCATTCTCCAGAACAAGGAACTTCCACTCGAAAGCCGTCTGCTCCTGCTCAACTACGGTGTCAAGACCGTTCAGGGTATGATTGATCAGGATCAGGCTAACCTTATCCCACGCTTCATTGAACGCTTCGTAATGGACAGGGATTATGAAAAGACACTCAAATTCTTTGACGGACTTTCTTTCTCACCGACATTCTCGCTCGTTGACGGAATCTCGCTCCTCAAAGCAGTTAAAAAATCAACTCCTGCATTCAAGGAAGTTATGGCTGAAGTTTACAAGAACCTCGGCGTTTCGGGTCCCGAAACACTCAACCTTGTTGATATGAACAAGTATGTGAAGCTCCGCGAAAAGTACAGAGATGATTTCCTCGCAAATCACTCCGACTGGATGGAGAATCTCCTTGTCAACTACGTTTGGACATACTGCATCCCTTACGCTTGCTCGGATAAGCTCAGCATCTGGGACAACTATGTGTTCTTCTGCGCACTTTACAATGCTTACAAGGTACTTCTCACCTGCTATATGGACGGCAAGGGCGAAGAGGACTTCGTAAAGGCTGTTTCATCGTTCGATGACGCGCTCCGTCAGAGCGGCGACGACCTCATCTGGAAAATGGTTCTCGCTATCAAGAACGCAGGCGAAGCAAACAACGGCGATATGGCTATCCTCGTTCTCAGCTGAGTTTTTGAAAATAAATACTATTATAGTCAATGACGACAAAGCGCAGTGCATACTATGTGCGCGGCGCTTTGTTCAATTTATGGAGGTTTTGTTATGGGAAACAACGCTAATCCCGAATATAACAAGAAGAAAATTTCAAGAGATAACCGCCCCGAATTTCCCAAAAGAGCAGTTATCACGGGCGGTATGCCTTACGGCAACAAGCAGCTCCACTTCGGTCACGTTGGCGGAGTTTTCGTTTTCGCCGATGTTTACGCAAGATTTCTTCGCGACAGAATAGGCAAGGACAATGTTATCTTCGTCAGCGGCACAGACTGCTACGGCTCGCCTATCGCAGAAAGCTACCGCAAGCTCGTCGAAGAAAAAGGCTACAAGGGAACTATACGCGACTTCGTTCAGGCTAATCACGAAGATCAGAAAGCGACCCTCGAAGCTTACGAGATAAGCACGAACCTTTTCGGCGCATCGGGTCTGGGCAGAACAGCCGAGATACACAATATGGTTTCCGATAAGCTTATCCGCAGACTTTATGAGAACGGCTGCCTTAAAAAGATCACAACTCCGCAGTTCTACGATGAAAAGGTCGGAACGTTCCTCAACGGCAGACAGGTAATCGGCAAATGCCCCGTTCAGGGCTGCCAGTCCGAAAAGGGCTACGCTGACGAATGTGACCTCGGTCACCAGTATATGCCCGTAAACCTCATCGACCCACGCTCCACGCTTACAGGACTTCGCCCCGTATTCCGTGACGTTACAAACTGGTATTTCAAACTCACCGAGTATTATTCTCTTCTCAAAGATTATATGAAAATGCTCGATGCAAAGGACAATGTCCGTCAGGTCGTAAAGAAAACTATCGGCGAGTTTCTCGAACCGCCCGTTATCTACGTTATGAACGACTATATGGACACCTATCTCTCCGTAAAGGATCAAATGGCTGAGCATGAACTTATCGAAGAGCCGAAAAAGACTTCGTTCACTATCAAGTTCAACGAACTCACCGACCGTGATAAGGCTTGCGAAATACTTACCGAAAAGGGCGTTCGTTTCAGAACGGGCAAGACCCTCGTTCCGTTCAGACTTACAGGCAATATCGAGTGGGGCGTTCCCGCTCCCGTGCTCGAGGGCGAAGACCCACATACGATTTGGGTTTGGCCTGAATCACTCTGGGCACCTATCTCGTTCACAGTTGCATACCTCGAATCTATCGGCGCAGATAAGGATAAGTGGAAGGACTACTGGTGCTCCAAGGATGCAGGCATCTACCAGTTCATCGGTCAGGACAATATCTACTTCTACGGCGTTGCACAGACAGCAATGTTCTGCGCACTCCAGAGCGGCGAGATCACAGCCGAAACTCCCGACGGCGAGCTTCAGAACTCAACACTCGTTGCAAACCACCATATCCTCTTCCTCGATAAGAAAGCTTCGAGCAGCGGCTCTGTAAAGCCTCCTATGGCAAAGGAACTTCTCAATTATTATACAGCCGAGCAGCTCCGTATGCACTTCCTTTCGCTCGGACTTGGTATGCGTTCGGTAAGCTTCCAGCCTAAGCCGCTCAATCCTAACGCTAAGCCTGAGGACAGCGACCCCGTAACAAAGGAAGGCTTCCTCCTCTCGAACGTTTTCAACAGAATAATCAGAACGTGCTTCTACGAAACACAGAAGTATCTCGACGGCAATATGCCTGTCGGAAAGGTCTCGGACGAAATTCTCGCAGAGAGCGAAAAGGCTGTCCTCGAATACGAGCGCTTTATGTATAAGTTCGAGTTCCACCAGGTAACCTATGTCCTCGACTCCTATATCAGAAAAGCAAGCAAGTATATGGCAAAGTACAAGAACGAGACCGATAAGAGCGACGATAACGAAAAGCGCAAGCAGTGGCTCATCGACGTTTTCCATACCATTAAAACAGCAATGATACTCCTCCACCCTATCGCTCCGAGCGGTACAGAGGGCGTTAGAGATTACCTCCAAATCGACGAAACAGTATGGAATTGGGATAATATCTTTGATACCTTTGAAACACTTCTCCCGAATGAGACAGAGCATAAGCTCAAGTTCCTTGAACCGAGAACGGACTTCTTCACACGTCACGAAAGCCAGTTTGAGAAATAATTCGGAATTAGGAATTCGGAGTGCGGAATTATTGCAGAGCTGGCATTTGTCGGGCAATGCGAAGCCAAGCAGCTGGTCGAGCTGAGCACAGCTCGTCAGGTGTCCAGAGGGCGGAAGCCCTTTGGTCGCTTCCGCAGAGAGCGAAATACCCTAAACTAACAGCGAAAGGCTTGTTGCAATAGCGTAATCACTAACAAATAAAAGGCGCAATTCACATCAAAAAGGTAAAACGGATATGAGAAATCAGTTCCGTAAACCTAAAATGTGAATTGCGCCTATTTCTATTTTCCTCGCAAAACTATCCTTGGCGTGAAATGCGCAGAGCGAAAGCGATAAGCATTTCACGCCGACCTCGTTTGAACGGCGGTGAAATATGTTAGTGAAAACAGTATTTGGGGTTAGGGGCGAAATCAATATCCGCCCTGTTGTATTTATGGATTTTCACATTCATATTCCGACACAGTTCATACTGCGTTTAACCTCTCATACTGCGTTTAACCTCTCATACTGCGTTGAAGCGAAAATCCACTCACTTCGTTCGTGTATTTACGCTTCAAGGATAGTTTATTTGAGAAAAAAAGAATGGCGCAATTCACATTTTTAGATTTACGAAACTTGATTTCTCATATTTCGTTCACCTTTATTTTTGTGAATTGCGCCTTTTTAACTGTTACTGATTACGCTATTGCAACTTACATTATGCTGTTAGTTTAGGGGATTTCGCTTCTGCGGAAGCGACCAAGGGCTTCCGCCCTCTGGACACCTGACGAGCTGTGCTCAGCTCGACCAGCTGCTTGGCTTCGCAATTTTGCAACTATTTTTTATATTTTACTTCTTCGCATAATGGCTTGAAATGATATAATAAATAGGTATTATCGCAAAGAGCGGAACGGCTCTTCCCCATAATCCTAAACCTGCTCCTGCCAAAAGATACACGATAGTTACTATTATCGGCAGGCTTCCGTCCAAGAAATTTTTGAACGCTTTGCCGAACGGTTTCTTTTTATCGATAAAGCAGAACAAATTGTGCACAAAAATATAGTACAGAGGTATCAATCCGAATAAGAACAAAGTGCGCACCCATTCATGGAACACCATTCCAAACGCAAGATAGATAAACGCAATGATTATCGGCAGGCTGCCGTCAAGAAACCCTTTGAGTGCGTGAAGAGGGTCGTAAACGCCGTGTTTAAGGTTCTTTGTACACTGTGAAAGGATATAATAAACCGGCACTGAAAGAAACACGAGCCAAGTATATCTCGTTGTCCAGCTTGCGGTGAACACCGTGAAAAGGAAAAATGCTGTAACGATGATAGGATAAAGCTTATCGAGCAGTGTTGCCGGATACTTTATATTCTCAGGCTTCTGCTCATGATTCGGGACATTGTCATTGACAGCCTTTTTCACGCCCTCGTCAATGTCCCTGCCCATTTGATCCATACTTTTTTCAATATCCTTGCCAACGCTTTCCATACTTTTTCCGAGGTCATCGCCAAATGTTTTCATTCGCTCGCCGAAGCCCTTGAAGTTCTTCTCGAATGCGTCAGCATAGGATCTTCCGTTGTCACTTCCGTCCTGGGGAGCGTTTTCCTTGCCCTCGCGGATTGAAGCGGCAGTCGTATCGATAGCATCACCGACTGCACCTGCGACAGCTTTTACAACGTCGCCTACGGTTGCTTTCTGACCGCTGTTTCCGACATTTTCCGCAGTATTTGCGTTCATTTGCGGCTTAACATCGCCGTGATCGGGTGCGGAATACCTCGGGTGACCCTCGGGATATATTTCGCCGTCGTCGGAAGTGCTTGTATAGTAATCTTTCGAGAGTGAAATGCCCTCGCTGTTCGGCATCGGTATGCTGTCGGTATTGAGCAGCTCATCGAGCGTAACGCCGTAAAGGCGCGCCAGCAGGATAAGGTTATCGGTATCGGGCGAAGCTTCGGCGCGTTCCCATTTTGACACCGCCTGACGGGAAATGCCTATCTTTTCCGCAAGCTCCTCCTGCGAATAGCCGTTTTTCTTTCGCAGATTTTGAAGTCTGTTTGCTGTTTCAACGTTCATTTTCGTTCTCCTTTTCGCAAAAAAATTGATGTCACTATAATTTTGAGCATTTATGTCACATAATAAAGTATCGAATTCCCCACAATATCAGCAGATGCAGCGGATAATATATGTAAAATGTCCACTTGTTCAGAAATGTGTGCTTTTCCGACTTTTTTCCGCTGTAAAAATACATAATGATGATGCCCGAAGCTATCCACGGAATGACCGCATAAAAGCCGTGAAGCAGAGCATATCCAATCCGGTCTGCTCCATTAAAATAACCTGGCAAATTCAGTGCGAAGAAAATAACACACATTGTTATCCACGCCAATGTCTGCTTTTTTCTGTCATCTCTGCCGAATCTGAACAGTATTACGGCTATCGGCAGGATAAAAGCGCAGTCGCACAGCGCCGACAACAGCGTCAATCCCAGTACGGACAGCACTTTCAGGAACTTGTTCAGCTTGCTGTCGATCACCGTCAGAATGACAAGGCATATCAGAAATGTGAACATAACATTCAGCTGAAAATATCCCATTGCCAAGACATAAGGTATCTCCGATATCAGAGCAAAGATGAACAGCCGCTTCGCATAATTTCTTCTTGAACGGGTGTAAAAATAACCCTCGACAAAGAAATAGCACATCGTTATCGAGGTGAAATACCCGATATCCTCGAATACCTCATACAGCACTGTTCCCGTTGTCATAAGGATATGTGCAATGTGGTTGAACGTCATCAGAATTATCGCAGAATACTTTATCTGATCTCGGTTCAGGACCTTTAAACTCTTTTCCATCGCTTTGCTTCTTTCTCAAAATAGTATGCCAAAATTTTTTCAGCATAAAATCGGAAAAGCGTCAAGCAAAATTTCCTTTCCCGACCTTGATAAAGAGTATAGCACAGCGGCGGAAAAATATCTATACATTCGAGTTTGCATTTTGAAAATTGCGTGAAAAAGCGTGTCAACTATTGGTTGCAATGTCGTATCTGCGTTGTTTTTCGGGGTCAGTCGATGTTGAATCTCTTTTTGAGGATATAAGAAGATACAATAAAAATTGCCGCAAAAAATATCACATTTATAATCAAAGTCGAGATGTAGGTTCCGCTTGCAAGCTTTGCAAGCTCTCTCATAACTATCTGATAGCTTTCGTCAGAAGTGATGTAATCGGGGTTATCGGATAAAATTTTCATTTTCGCAGCATTGAAATTCGACTTGCCCGATATCATATAAACTACAGACGAAAGAATGTTGCTTATTATCATAAGTCCCACATAACCGCCGATGCCTGCAAGAACTCTGTGCGAGCGGAAAAGATAGCCGAAATTGATAACAAATATCAGCGTCAGCATCAGCGTTCCGGGGAACATCAGCAGAAATGTAAGCAGATATATTGCAAAGGCAGGGTCAATTTCGATAACGTAACGTATCGGCGTCAGAAATCCTCTCCAGAAGCTCAATCCTCCCGCCGAAATAATGAGAGCAACTACGTCAACCGCTGCAATAGCGATCGTCCAGATATATTCCGTTATCAGACTTGAAAGGATATGAAGCACCGGGTCAGCAGGAATTGTATTCAGAAGATAACCCTCGTCCGAGTACATCTTTTTCTGATAGCGGACTACGGAAAAGATAAATGTCAGAAGAACAGCCGCGCCGCAGAGTGCGATAAAAGACCATACAAGCACCATAAACAGCACTTTCCAGTCGTTCCCGTCGTCAAGGCTGCCGAATTTCACGTCCGCAAACCTTACCACGATCGAAATTAGAATCAACGCCGCCGCAGTTATCGCATATTTTTTATAATCGGCACGAATGTCATATTTTATAAGCTTTATCAGCATTTGTAGACCTCCCTGAAAAGTTCGTCAACGGATCTTCCGTACTCCTCCCGAATCTCATCTATCTCCTTGTGAAGATAAAGTTCGCCGTCCTTGATAAAAATAGCTTCGTCAAGGATATTTTCGATATCGCTGATAAGGTGCGTTGAAATTATCACGGTAGAATTTTCGCTGTAATTGCCGATGATAGTTTTTATGATAAAATCCCTCGCCGCAGGGTCGATGCCGCCCATTGGCTCATCGAGCAGATAAAGCTCGGCTTCACGGCACATTACAAGGATAAGCTGTATTTTTTCACGCATACCCTTTGACATCGTGCGTATGCGGCTTTTAAGGCTTATGCCGAGGTCTGCGACCATTTTCTCTGCCTTTTCCGCAGAAAAATCCCCGTAAAAATCGGAGAAAAAGCCTATCGCTTCCTTTACGGTAAGGTCTGGGTTGAGGTACGTTCTCTCGGGAAGATAGGAAACTATCTTTTTCGTTTCCCTGCCGACAGGCTTTCCGTCAATGGTCAGCTCTCCGTACATCGGAGTGAGAAGTCCCGCAAGAAGCTTGATAAAAGTGGTCTTTCCGCTTCCGTTCGAGCCTAAAAGTCCGATTATCCTGCCCCTGCCGATAGAAATGTTGAGATCGTACAGTGCGACCTTGTTCCCGTATTTTTTTGTAATATTTTTGCACTCGACAAGCGAGCCTGCTTCATTGCACATCGTTTTCTCCCTTTCCCTCATTTTCCGTGTATTTTTTCAACGCTTCAAGCGCCGCATCTTTCGAGTAACCAAGCTCTTCCATTTTTTTGAGGAAGTATTCAATATGCCCCGTTGCAAGGTTACGCCGAAGTGCAGTTATTTTGTCTTTATCATCGGTCACGAATCTGCCCGAAGTCCTCTGCGAATAGAGCAGTCCGTCACGTTCAAGCTCGGACAGCGCTTTCTGCATAGTGTTCGGGTTGACCTCTGCCTCCGCCGCCAGCTCACGCACGGGCAGGAGCTTGTCGCCTGCCTTATATTCGCCGACAGCAATAGAAAGCATTATATGGTCCATTATCTGTAGATATATCGGAGTATTATTGTTAAAATTCCATGGCATCAATCATAGGAAAGCCGTTCAAACGACCGTTCCCTCAGTCAACTCCTTTCGTTTATTTTTGTACTAATCATATAATACAATTATACTCATACTTTTGTATTTGTCAATAGCTTTGACAAATAGTGTTGGGAGTGATATAATATAAATATCTTACTTGACAATTTATCTTGACAATTAAATTTACGGAGGCTTTTATGACAGAACAAAAAAGAAGTATCGATCTTATACCAATTAAAAAATTACTTATCACAATCGGAAAATCACTTTTATTCTTCATCGGCTGGGCATTGCTTGCAAGCTTTCTACCTATCCCGGATTCATCGGACGGCGCAGTTTGGAGATTTTGGGCGGAACTAATACCGCTTTTTGCAATAGTTGTAATGACAGCTTTGTTTTGGTTCATCGAAAAGAAAAACGTTCCGCTTAATATTGTTTCTTCACCGCTGAAAAGCTTGGCTGTCGGCACAATTGCAGGGATAGTGTGGCTCGGAACGGCGGTCGGAATTCTTGCTTTAACGGGGACAATGACGATAATTGGACATAATTCCGTTCCGATGCTTTGGCTGTGGATAATTTCCATATTCCTGAACACAATTATGCAGGAAATGCTTGTGCGCGGATATTTGTATCAGCTTATAAAAGCAAATTACAATACGGTCGCCGCGACTGTTGTCACAACGGCATTATTCACACTTATGCACGGCGGAGCGTTTGAAGCAGGCATCATACCCGTGCTGAATATTGTGACAATGAGCCTGTTAATGACGACGGTCCTCGAATACACTCACTCGCTGGCAGCGCCTATCATAATGCATTTTATATGGAACTGCGTTGGAGCGGTGATGCTCAGCGGCGTTTCTTTAGCGGACGATTACCCTAACCTCTGCATTACGGAATTTACGGGAAATGCTCTACTGTCGGGCGGAGAGTTTAAAATAGAGGGAAGCGTAGTTGTTTCGCTTCTGAATACTGCGCTCGCTTTGGTATTTTTGTTTCTTATGAAAAAAACTTCAAATAATTCAACCGAAAAGAGATAGAGAAAATGAACATTTATGATGCAATGAAGTACATAAACAACTTTTCAAAGCTTGGAAAAGCCGTTACCGACCTTTCGCGCTTCCAACGGATAATGGACGCACTCGGCAACCCTCAGGACAGCCTTAAATTCGTCCACGTTGCAGGAACGAACGGCAAAGGCTCGACCGTCCGAATGATAGCAGGGGCGCTTTCGGACGCAGGCTACAGAACGGGTGAGTTCACCTCGCCTTATATCAAAGTCTACAACGACCGCATACGCATAAACGGCGTGAATATCTCCGATGACGAGCTTGCCGCCGTTGTTACTGAGATACAGCCTATCATCGACGGACTTGACATCGACTGCTCGCAGTTTGAGATTTCGACCGCGATAGCTTTTGTGTACTACGCCGCTAAAAAGTGCGATATCATCGTACTTGAAGCAGGACTTGGCGGTCTGCTCGACTGCACGAACATCATCAAAGATCCCGTTGTTTCGGTCATAACCTCAATTTCGCTCGACCACACAAAAATTCTCGGAGATACCATTGAAAAAATCGCACGTCAGAAAGCAGGCATAATCAAAAACGGCTGCCCCGTTGTTCTCGCCTGCAATCAGAAACGCGAAGCGGAGATAGTCATTCACGGAACATCCGCAGAAAAACTCTCCGACTTCGTAACGCCGAACCTCGATAAGCTGAAGATTGAAACCTGCGATGAAACGGGAAACCGCTTCCGCTACTGCGGCAAAGCCTACGAAACGCAGATGATAGGCAAACATCAAATAGACAACGCTCTTACCGCAATTGAAACCTGCGAGGTTCTGCGCAGGAACGGCTTCAAGGCGCTCGGCTACAAAAATATCTATAACGGCGTGAAAAATGCAGTCGTCCCCTCACGCTGTCAAATTCTCCGCGCCGACAAGCCGCTCGTTATCATCGACGGCGCACACAACCCCGACGGAATGAGGTCGCTCGCCGATTTCGTCCGCACTATCGACCGCGAGCCGAAAATAATGGTCTGCGGAATGATGGAGGACAAGGATTGGCAGACAGCTCTCGGCTTTATGACGCGATATATCGACTACGGAATATGCGTTGACGGCTTTGCACCGAGGACGGTCTTCGCGCCGAAGCTTGAAGAAATGTTCCGAAGCGGCGCAGTTATGAGCCTTAAAGACGCTGTTCCGCGCGCTATGACTTTGGCAGGCGAAAAGGGAATGGTCATTATCGCAGGCTCGCTTTATCTCGCATCGGCGTTCCAAAAACTGATAGGTTAAGGTGCATTTATGACAAAGGAAACCTACGAAAAACTCACGGGAGCAATGCGAAAAAACTCGAAGCTGACGCGTCTGCTCAACATTTTGAACAAAGCGCTGACATATCTCATTTTTGCGGCATATCCCGCAATGCTTGTCTATCTTCTCATAAAAGACCGCGAGCGCTTGCCTATGGCGATAGCTGTTCCTGCGGTAAGCTTTGTGCTTCTGAGCGTTTTCCGCAGGGCGGTGAATCTCCCGCGACCTTATGAGGTCTTTGAAATGCCGCCCGTTATCCCCAAAAACACAAAGGGAAAATCTTTTCCGAGCCGACACGTTTTCTGCGTTGCAATAATAGGCATAACGGCGCTGTATGCTCTCCCCAAACTGCCCGCTATCGGGATAATAATACTTGTTATCGCAGTGCTTATGGCTGTTCTGCGTGTTTGCTCGGGAGTGCATTTTCCGCGTGACGTTATCGCGGGATTTTTGTGCGGTGTACTTATGGGCGCGGCAGGCTATCTGCTTAATTTCAAAGTTTAATATGTCTTTGTGCGGTAACTAAATAAACCTGCTTAAAAGGATTTTATTTCATTCCTTTTAAGCAGGTTTTTCTTTTATTTTGAAGTGCTTACGGTATTGGGCAGCCGTCCTTACATTTATATGCGACTCTTACGCTATAAATTTTCTCGGTCGGAACGGCGTTTCAAGCGTCCTCTTTACCTTGAACCAGAAGCTTGTTTCAAACTCTATCGGCTGGACGAATATCGACCGTACTCCCGAAAGGTTCGCGCCGAGGATATCCGTGAATATTTGGTCGCCGATAGCGCAGGTTTCTTTTCTTTTCACGCCAAGCCGCTTCATAGCCTCTTTCATTCCCTTTGGGAGCGGCTTTCTTCCCTCGGGGACAAAGTCAAGTCCCAATCTTTCGGCGAACGGCTCAACCCTCGGAGGGTGATTGTTTGACACTATGATAAGCTTTATCCCCTCGCCTTTTACGGCGCTGAGCCACGCGTCTATGCCCTCTATCGGCGTGGGGTTGTTATGCGTTGTGAGCGTATTGTCAACATCAAGTATCACTGCTTTGATGCCCATTTCCGTCAGCGCTTGCGGCGGTATATTCAGTATGCTTTTATATGCTTTGGTCGGTCTGAACAGCATTTTTTCCTCTCCTAATACTAATCTCTAATAAATGTGCAGACAGAAAACTGCGCAAAATCCATATAAACCTGTTTTCACAGCTGCAAGCTTTTGCTTGATTTTTGTATACATTCTGATTAGATATCAGTATAAAAATAAGAACGGCGACAGTTTGACCCTGCCGCCGTTCTTGCTAAAGCGATAAATTATTAATATTTACGCTTACGAGCAGCTTCGGACTTCTTCTTACGCTTTACCGAAGGCTTCTCATAGTGTTCTCTTTTACGAACTTCAGCGATAACGCCGTCCTTTGCGCAACTTCTCTTAAAACGCTTAAGAGCAGTTTCCAAGGATTCGTTCTTACCAACACGAATTTCTGCCAATTTTATTCCCTCCCTTTGCCGCTCAGGCAGAGGATGATATAAGATATAACTACATTATTATACAATATAAATCCCGAATTGTCAAGGGTTATCCGAAAAATCCTGCACAAATTTGACGTGATTTTTTGTAAACAATGAGCTAATATGCTTACTTTGCAACGATATTTACGATCCTGCCCTTGACGTAGATCTCCTTGACGATGTTCTTGCCGTCGAGGAATGCCTTGACCTCGGGCTGTTCCTTAGCCTTTGCAAGAGCGGAGTCCTGCTCCTCGTCAACACCTACTGTTATCTTGCCCCTGAGCTTACCGTTGATCTGGACTGCGATCTCGATGGTATCTACTTCGAGTTCCTTTTCGTCGTATGTCGGCCATGCTTCGTAGGCAATGGTCTTATCGTGACCGAGCCTGCTCCACATTTCCTCGCAGACGTGCGGAGTTACGGGAGAAAGGAGCTTTATAACTCCCTCTGCGTACTCCTTGGGGCATTTTCCTGCCTTATATGCGGCATTCATAAATATCATGAGCTGGCTGATAGCGGTATTGAAGGCGAGCGCCTCGAAATCATCGGTGACCTTTTTAACGGTCTGATGGTAAACTCTTGTGAGAGCGCCGTCATTGTCATCGGTGAGGTTTGCAGGCTCGGTGAAGAAATTCCATACTCTTGTGATGAACTTCTTTGCGCCCTCGACACCTGCGCTGCTCCACGGCTTGGAAACTTCGAGCGGCCCCATGAACATTTCATAAAGACGGAGTGTATCTGCGCCGTAATCTCTTACGATATCGCTCGGGTTAACGACAAATTCGGGGAATCTCTTACCCATTTTGATACCGTTTTCGCCGAGGATCATCCCCTGATGTACGAGCTTTTTGAACGGCTCCTTTGTCGGTGCAAGTCCCTTATCGTAAAGATATCTGTTCCAGATACGGGAATACATAAGATGACCGACTGCGTGTTCGGGTCCGCCGATGTAGAGGTCAACGGGCATCCAATGCTTCAGAAGCTCCTGATCTGCGAACTCTTTATCGTTATTGGGATCGATATATCTGAAATAGTACCAGCTTGAACCTGCCGAACCGGGCATTGTGGAGGTCTCTCTTGTTCCCTTTATGCCGTTTTTATCGTATTTTTTCCACTCAACAGCATTTTCAAGAGGTGCTTTGCCGTTCTTGCCCTTATAATCCTCAAGCTCGGGGAGAATGAGCGGAAGCTCCTCATCGTCAAGGACATGTATCTTGCCGTCCTCTGTATGAACGACGGGAACAGGCTCGCCCCAGTAACGCTGACGTGCAAATATCCATTCTCTGAAATGATAATTTGTCGTGCGCTTTGCAACGCCCATTTTTTCAAGCTTGCAGGTGATGGCTTCCTTTGCTTCCTCAACGGTAAGACCGGTAAATTCCTCGGAGTTTATGAGCTTATAGCCCTTGCCGAGATAGTCGCCCTTTTCAAAGGCTTTTTCGGAAACATCGACATGACCGAGCTTTTCATCGCCGTCGATTACCTGTATCATATCAATATTGTGTGCGACAGCATATTCAAAGTCACGCTGGTCATGTGACGGAACAGCCATAACTGCACCCGTACCGTAGCTTGCAAGTACAAAGTCGCCGATGAACATTCTGACTTCCTTGCCGTTCACGGGGTTGATGCAGGTAACGCCTTTAAGCTCGCAGCCCGACTTGGTCTTATTGAGCTCGGTACGATCCATATCGTTCTTTTTGAGCGTTTCGTCGATATAAGCCTGAACCTCGTCCTTATTGGTGATGCTCGGCATAAGCGACTTGACGATATCTCCGTCGGGGGCAAGCACCATAAATGTGATGCCGTAGATGGTTTCGATACAGGTGGTATAGATGCTGAATTCTCCGCCGCCTACGATATCGAACTTTACCTCAACGCCTGTGGACTTGCCTATCCAGTTGCGCTGCATCGATTTTGTGGATTCGGGCCAGTCGATCTCATCAAGACCCTCCAGAAGCTTTTCGGCAAAGGCAGGCTGATCTATTACCCACTGCTTCATATTTTTTCTGACAACGGGATAGCCGCCTCGCTCGGACTTTCCGTCAATGACCTCATCGTTGGAAAGCACCGTTCCAAGCTCCTCGCACCAATTTACGGGCATATCGACATACTTTGCATAGCCGTCAAGGTAGAGCTGCTTGAAGATCCACTGTGTCCATTTATAAAATTTCGGATCGGAGGTTGCGATCATTTTTGACCAGTCATAGTCAAAGCCAAGCTCTTTGAGCTGCTTTGAGAATGTTTTTATATTTTCCTGCGTAAAGCCGTTCGGGTGATTGCCCGTTGTTACGGCATACTGTTCTGCCGGAAGACCGAATGAGTCGTATCCCATTGGGTGAAGAACGTTGTAGCCCTGCATTCTTTTCATACGGGAAACGATATCAGTTGCGGTATAGCCTTCGGGGTGTCCTGCATGAAGACCAACGCCCGAGGGGTACGGGAACATATCGAGAACATAATATTTCGGTTTGGAGAAGTCCCATACATCTGTCTTGAAGCACTCATTCTCCTCCCAGTATTTCTGCCACTTTTTTTCGATCGAGGCAAAGTCATAGCGTTCTGCCATTTATATCAATCCTTTTCAAAAATATTACTTTATCCAAGCGGAAATGTCAACTTCTTCGCCGTCTGCCCAAAGTCTTTCAAGGTTGTAGAATTCTCTCTGATCTCTTGAAAAAACGTGGACGATGATATCCGAGTAATCGAGGACTATCCAGTTTGAACCGTTGTTGCCCTGAACGCTGTGCGGCTGTACTCCCTGCTCGCTGAGCTTGAAGTCAACTTCGTCTGCAAGCGCCCTCGTCTGAGTGGAGTTCGTACCGTCCGCAATAACGAAATAGTCGGCAAGAATGGAGATATCCCCGATCTTTATTACCTTTATATCTTCGGCCTTTTTGCTGTCAAGCGCCTTAACGGCGATCTCAAGTATCTGCTGATGTGTAAGCTCTGCCATCTTATTCCTCCGTTTTTCTGCAAATTTCAGTATAATAATTGTAAGCTTCAAGCGTTTGTGTCGGGATAAGCGAACCCTTTTCCATGACCTCGCTTATCGAGTGCTTTACAGCTTCGAGTATTGATTTTTTAATATCGTCAAAAGCCATTTTTCGGAACTTTTCGACGTCCTTGAAGCTTCGTTCGGCCGAAACGAGGTCAGCCATATAGACTATCTCTTCAAGCTCGCTCATTTCCGCTCTGCCCGTTGTGTGGTAGCGTATGGAGTTGAGGAAGTCCTCACTTGTAAAGCCGAACACGGTCTCGGCGTAGTATGCACCTGCGACTGCGTGGTAGAGTGCAGGCGTTTTCAGCTCGGCTTCGCAGACGTTCCTGCGTGATTTTTTCACCATTGCAAGCTGTTCAGCCTGCGGAAGCTCCTTGCAGCAGTCGTGAACAAGTCCTGCCGTATAAGCCTCGTTCGGGTCTTTGTAGCCGTGCGCTTCGGCAAGCTTTTTTGCCATATCGGCAACGTTCATACTGTGCGTAAAGCGTTTTTTTGAAAGCTTTATGCTTAAAATATCTGTAAGCTCCGCATCGGAATACATTTTATCAGTCCTTTATTCGTTCGTAAATGCGATTTTCCTCTATATATTCTACTACATTTTTATCCATATAGCAAGATAAATCGCAATTTTTTATAATTTTTTCACGAATTTCCGATGAAGAAAGCTCAAACGCCGTGATCTCCGTGACTATGACCTTTCCGAATCGTGAAAGCTGCGCAGCCTTTTCCCGAAGCCGTTCAATATCGCTGCCGCCGTCCTCCCTTGAAGCCGCAATGACCGTACACATTTTCAGAATGTCCTGCCATTTGTGCCATTTATCGAATGAGAGCAGCATATCGCTGCCCATTATGAAGAAAAGCTCATCTTCGGGGAATTCGCCGTGAAAATGCTCCACCGTATTCACGGAATAGCTCACCTCGGACTGCGAAAGCTCCCAGCCGCTCACCGTCACATACGGCAGCTTTGCAAATGCGAGCCTGCACATTTCGAGTCGGTCTTTTCCGTCTGCGACAAAGCCTGCGCTGTCCTTTTTGAACGGCGAAATGAATGTCGGAATGACGTAGACCCGATCAATGCCGTTCTTTTCCGCCGTTTCCTTAACAAGATTGACGTGACCGTTGTGGACGGGGTTGAAGCTTCCGCCGAATAACGCAATTCTGCTCATATCAGAACTTTATCTTCGGGTTCTGCGGATTGCGCTTGAAAAGGACTATCTTATTTCCGATGACCTGAACGACCTCGGACTTGGTCTTTTCCGCAAGTTCCGCAGCAGCCTCCGCAGGGGAAAGCATTGCGCCCTCGAGGACTTTCATCTTTATTATCTCTCTTGCTTTGAGTGCATCACTGACCTGAATAACGAGTGTATCAACGATGCCGTTTTTGCCGACCTGTAAAATTGTATCTTCTGTGCTTGCGATACTTTTAAGTGCCGCTCTCTGTTTGCTTGTAAGCATAATTTTTTCCTCTTTCATATACCGACATAGCCGTTTTTTTCTATGATCTCCTGACCCTCTGCCGAAAGTATCCTTTCGATGAGCAGGGGGACGTTTTCGTTTGTGTTGTCGCTGCGGTAAACTGCGTAAAAGCTGTCCGTCACGGGATATGTTCCGTTCCGTATGCTCTCCTTATCGGGATAGACGCTGTCCACCGAAAGCATTTTTATTTTTTCCTTGCCCGAGATATCCGAGACATAAAATCGGAATGAATAGCCTATCGCTTTGCCGAAAAGGACTGTGGGCGGCTTCATCATCGGGACATCGTCCATAAAAGCATACATTGCCGTCTGCGAGCCGCTGTTCTCCGCTCTTTGCAGTGGGATTATCGGTATATTTCCGCCGCCGAGCTGCTTCCAGTTCGTTATGCTGCCGCTGTAAACAGCTTTTATTTGCTCCGATGTAAGTTCGTCAACGGGATTTCCCGAGTTGACGATAAAAACGAACGCTTCATAGCCTATCGGGACAAATTCGAGCTCTGCTCCCTGCTCCTGCGCATAGCGAAGCTGCTCCTCCGAGGGCTGAGCAACGAAAATGATATCAGCCGAGCCGTCGCAGACTGCTTTATATGCGCCCGTTGTTCCTCTTTTCTGCAAAAGGCTGTCCTCCGAAAAGCTTTTTCCGTCAAAAACACAGCTTCCCTCGGGGTAATATGCGTTCATAAATGCGGAATATATCGGGAAGAGTGCGGTCGCTCCGTCAAGCACGGGCAGCTCTCCCGAAAGCGTAAGCTCCGAGTCGGTCTTAACGCAGAGCGAGGCTTCATCGAACGGAAGATATTTGTCAAGCTCTATCGAGCTGCTTTTCATAAGCTCGGGCGAGCGGTCGATATATCTTGATGTAAAAAGTATATAGAAGCCTGCGTTGAAAAGCACGAATGAAGCTATAACAGATATAAGTACAAGCCATTGTAATTTCTTCATGATCTCTCCGTTACTCGTTGCTTATGAACGTAAGAATCGATGTATTTTCACTGATGCAAAAGGTGTATGTCACAAGCCCTGCCGTGAACAATATCCCGACCGTGGTTATGACGGCAAGAAGCCTGCGGAACTTTTTATCCTCCATAGCCGCACCCCATTACATATACGCTATCGATGCAGAAAGGAGCAGCATCACTGCGATCACGGAGACCACATAAGCTCCGCCGATAACACCGAATATTATACCGCAGTTTTTCAGCAGCTTTTTCTTTTCCGTTTCTTCGGGACTGCACTTTTTTGCTTTCACAAGGAAAACTATACAGCACACTATTGTTGCAACAGGAATACCGAGCACTGCAATTATGCTGAAAATATTTATCAAAACTCCCATCAATGTCATCATAGTCATTCTCCTTTTATACTAATTTCAAGGGGTTATATAGACTATCGTTTTTGAACTGAGCCAGATAAGCACGATCCCCAAAACAATAAAGCCGCCCGTCATTGCTCCGAAAATAACGGTATTCGTTTTAAGAAGCTTTTTCCTATCCGATCTGTCTGCACCGCATTTTATATATTTTACCAGAAACACGATAAAACACACCGCCGCTGTCAGCGGAACGCCGAATATTGCCAGAATACTTGCAATGCAGAACAGTATCTCATAGATCCCACTTACATACTGCATGATCATTCTCCCTTTATCCGTGCTTCAAACCTGCGGAGCGCATCTGCACGGTGGCTTACCTTGTCCTTTTCCTCTGCGGAAATTTCCGCAAACGAGCGGTCGCCGTACATAAAGATCGGGTCATAGCCAAAACCGTTCGCGCCTTTCTTTTCGTAACCGATCTTACCCTCGCAGGTTCCCTTTACGGTGAAGCTTTCGCCGTTTTCATCGATGTAGCATACGGCGCAGACGAATCTCGCCGTGCGCTTTTCATCGGGAACGCCCTCCATTTTGGAAAGCACCTTTGCACAGCGTTTGCCCTCCTCGGCATAACGTGCGGAGTAAATTCCCGGTTCGCCGCCGAGTGCGTCGACCTCCAGTCCGCTGTCGTCTGCGATAACGGGGAGATGTGTTATATCGTAAGCCGCTTTTGCCTTTATATAAGCGTTTTCCTCGAAGGTTGTTCCCGTTTCGTCCGCTTCGATATCTGCGCCTGCCTCCGACTGGGTGATGACCTCATAGCCGAGCGGTTCAAGTATCTCACGGAACTCACGGAGCTTGTTTTTGTTGTTCGATGCAAGTATTATTTTCATTATTCTTTATCCTCGCTGTCTTTTTTCTTTTTGCCGAATGTGATCTCCTTGAAAAGGAATCCAAACTTGCCGTCTTTAAGGCTCTTTTTTTGCTCGGGTGCTTCCTCGGCAGGCTCTTCGCTTTCGGAAGCTTCCTCAGTTTCGTTTTCGGCTTCATCGAAATCTTCGGTTATTTCTTCATCATCCTCTTCGGCTGTTTCTTCGGGTTCTTCAACAGCTTCGGGCGCTTCATTTTCCTCTGCTTCTGCGGAGTTTTCCTCAGCTGTTTCTTCAAGTTCTTCCGCAACATCGTCAGCGCTTATCTCGTCGGAGATATTTTCGGAAAGAACAGGCTCGTTCTCTGGTTCTTCCGCAGTTTCGGGAGCTTCGGTATTTTCAGCCGTTTCAGCTGCTTCAGCAGTTTCCGCATCTTCATTTTTTTCCGATGTTTCATCATCGGTCAGACGCTCATAGTTATAGTCGAAGTCGGTTTCATTATCAAACAGAGCCTCGGCGAAGTCGTGGGCGTTGAACTCCTGCAGGTCGTCAAGCTTTTCACCAACGCCGACAAGCTTTACGGGGATACCGAGTTCATTGTGTATCGAAATGATAATACCGCCCTTTGCGGTTCCGTCAAGCTTTGTGAGGACAATGCCCGTGATATCGGCAACTTCGCTGAAAAGCTTCGCCTGATTTACGGCGTTCTGTCCCGTTGTTGCGTCCAAAACAAGGAGCGTTTCGAGCGAACAGCCTTCGCCCTGCTCGTGAATGATACGGCTGATCTTTTTCAGCTCGTCCATAAGATTTTTCTTGTTGTGAAGTCTGCCTGCGGTGTCGCAGATAAGAACGTCAGTACCTCTTGCTTTTGCGGCTGTAACAGCGTCAAAAACTACTGCGGCAGGGTCAGAACCCTCGGCGTGTTTTACGATGTCAACTCCTGCGCGCTCCGTCCATATCTGCAGCTGCTCGATAGCGGCGGCACGGAAAGTATCGGCTGCGGCAACGAGGACCTTTTTGCCATCGTTCTTATACTTCGCCGCAAGCTTTCCTATGGTGGTGGTCTTGCCTGCGCCGTTTACGCCGATAACGAGAATGACGGACGGCGTTGTGGAGGTGTCTATCTTCTTATCCTCGCCGAGCATTTCTTCGATGATATTTTTAAGCTCCGCTTTCGTTTCATCGGGTGTGGTGAGTTTCTTTGCCTTTACCGATGCGCGAAGCTTTTCAACTATCGAAAGCGAAGTTTCAACGCCGATATCGCAGGTGATGAGGACTTCTTCAAGCTCGTCGAAAAAGTCATCGTCGAGCTGCTTGTACGCGCCGAAAAGTGCGCCGATCTTGCTCATCATCGAGTCTTTGGTTTTTCTTACGCCCTCGGCGATCTTACTGAAAATGTTCATATTCAAGACCTCACTTTGATTTTGGTTTTGCTATCAGTTTGCATCAACATTCTGCGGCGGCTGTTCAAGTCGGAGTATCTTTGAGATGCCCTTTTCCTGCATAGTTACGCCGTACATTACGTCTGCTTCGTCCATTGAGCCACGTCTGTGCGTTACGAGGATAAACTGCGTTGTATCGGTGAATTTACGGAGATACTGCGCATACTTCGTAACATTTATGTCATCAAGCGCCGCTTCGATCTCGTCGAGGATACAGAACGGCGCAGGCTTTATCTTAAGTATCGAGAAATAAATGCATATCGCAACGAAAGCCTGCTCACCGCCCGAAAGGAGTGAAAGGTTGTTGATGACCTTTCCCGGAGGTGCGACCTTTATTTCGATGCCCGATTCGAGAACGTCCTCGGGATCGGTGAGGGTAAGCTCCGCACGTCCGCCGCCGAAAAGCTCAACAAATATCTGCTTGAAATTTTCGTTTATCTGATTGAAGCTGTCGGAGAACTGTCTGCGCATCGTTTCGGTGAGTTCATCGATAAGTCTTTCCAGTTCACGCTTTGAGCTTTCAACATCATTGAGCTGCCCCGACATAAATTCGTATCGTTCCGACACCTCTCTATACTCTTCGATAGCGGCAACGTTGACATTTCCGAGCGCACGGATCTTCTGCTTTATCTCCGCAAGGTCACGCTGAATGACAAGCAGATTTTCCACGGGCTTTGCAAGCTTCACCGCCTCGGAAAGATACAGTTCATACTGCTCCGCCATATCTGCGATTATCTTGTCATAAGCGCCCTGAACGGAAGTTTTGCGTTCTTCGAGCCTTGTCACTTCACGGCTGAATTTTTCCTTGCTGTCGTTCAGTTCGCGGACCTGTCTGCGCTTTTCGTTCGACTTCTGCTCCATTGTGTGGCTCTCGGAGCGGAGCTGTGCGATGCGCTCATTTATTCCTGCGGCTTCGTCCTTTGCGCCCGAAAGCTTTGCATTGAGCGCTTCGATCTCAGCCTGCTTTTCCTCGATAAAACGGTTCTTTTCATCGAGTTCGATAACGAGTCTTGCGCTGCTGCTGCCTATCTCCTGCGACTGCGCTTCAAGGCGCGCTATCTCGGATTTTATCGCTTCGATATCCTTTGTTATCTCGGTTTCACGAAGCTTTAATGCTGACATTTTCTCGGAAAGAGCCTCGCGCTTTTCCTGCATCTGTCGGCGCTGTTCTTCGTTCTCGGAAACGCTCTTTTCCTTTTCGGAAATTTCGTTTTCGACCGACTTCAAAGCTTCTTCGGCTGCCTTTACAGCGGCTTCACTCTCGGAAATTCGTTTTTTGAGCGCATTTTTCGCATCTTCAGAGCCCGAAAGCTGTTCTTCGTTCTGCGCTGTCATAACGTCTATTCGTTTTAACTCCGATTCAAAGCGAATTTTATCCGCCGCAACAACGGAAAGCTCCTCTTTTGCTCCCTCGATGTCGAAACCGAGCTTATCCGTTTCGCTTTTCAGCTTTTCAGCCGAGGCGCGAAGCTCGTTGAGCTTTTCTTGGAGCGCATTTTTCTCGTTGGTGAGCTTTTCGATGTCGTTCTTTCGTGTGAGAACTCCGCTCGACTTTGAAACCGAACCGCCCGTGAACGAACCGCCTGCGTTGATGACCTGACCGTCAAGCGTTACGATACGGAATTTGTAGCCGTACTTCTTTGCAATGAGCGTTCCGAGGTCGATATCCTCCGCAATAACTATACGTCCGAGGAGCGAATTGTAAACGCCCTCAAATTTGGGGTCGAACTGTACAAGGTCAACAGCGAGCGCAACAAAGCCGTCGCATCGATCAAGACCGTTTTCGTTAAGGCGGTTTCCCTTGACGGAAGTGAGCGGCAGGAATGTTGCTCGTCCTGCTTTGGTTTCCTGCAAAAGTCTGATGCCGCGCTTTGCGATGTCTTCATTTTCGACAACGATGTTCTGCAAAGCACCGCCCATTGCGGTCTCGATTGCAACGCTGTACTTCGATTCTACCTTGATAAGCTGTGCGGCAGAGCCGTAAACTCCGCTCAGCTGTCCCGACTTTGAAGCTTTGAGTATCTGCTTTACCGAGTGTGCAAAACCCTCCATACTGTTTTCGAGGTCGGCGAGCATACGAATTCGCTGGTCTTTGTCGCGGATAGAGAAGTTCATCTCTTCGAGCTGTTTTTTCGCCGCTTCAAGCTTCTCTTTTCGTGCGGCATAAAGCTTTGAGATACCGCCGATACGGTTATTCAGCTCCTCGGTCTTTTCCTCGATGAGTGTAAGTCCGTCAGTACATTCGCCTTTCTCGCGCTTCAAATCTTCGAGTGCGGAGCGAAGCGTTTCTTCCCTGCTGTCGGCGGATTCGAGCTGTGCTTTCATATCCTCGGCATTCTGCTTGCCCGTTGAGATAGAAACCCCGTATTCGGACTGCTTTATATATAACTTGTTGAGTTCGTTCTGTACCTGCGCCGACTTGCTGTCAAAGCTGTCCTTTTCGGACGATGCCTTGGAAAGCTCCTCGCTGACGGTGACATAATCTGTGCGCGTCTGTTCAAGTTCTGCTTCGGCATTTTTTATTGCGGCAAGCTTTTCTTCGGTAGCCTTGCGGTTTTCCTCGCCCGTATTTTCGGAGAGTGCCTGCTGCTTTTTTATTTCGTCGATATCATCGTTTGCGTGGCGAATCTCGTTCTCACAAACGGCGATATCGGAATGTATCTGAGTGTTTGCGCGCTCCGATTCGAGTATGCGGTTTCGCAGTTCCTCGGTGCGGAGAGTGTTCTCCTGCATATTTTCGGAAAGCTGTGTAAGTTCTTCTTCAAGCCTTGAAATATCGGCTTCAACGCCGTTATATTCGTTCGTGCTGATAAGGAGCTTGTCGGAAATTTCGTCAAGGTTTTTCTTCAAGTCGTCAAGCTGACGAACCCAGACGGTAATTTCAAGCGACTTTTTCGTTTCGGAATACTCGATGAATTTTTCTGCCTTTTCCGACTGTATGCGGAGCGGTTCAACTCGGCTCTCGAGTTCACCGATGATATCGCGCAGACGGAGAATGTTTTCCTGCGCGGCGGCAAGCTTTCTCTCGGCTTCGGCTTTTTTATAGCGGAATTTCGATATTCCTGCGGCTTCCTCAAAAATTTCACGGCGTTCGCCCGACTTTGCGGAAACTATCTCGGCAACGCGTCCCTGACCGATTATCGAATAGCCGTCACGTCCAAGACCCGTGTCCATAAAAAGCTCGCAGATATCTTTCAAACGCACCTGCGCGCCGTTTATCATATATTCGCTTTCGCCGCTTCGGTAAAGCTTTCGCGTTACCGAAACCTGCTCGGACGGTATCTGCAAAATTCCCCTGTTGTTGATGATGTTGAGCGTTACCGATGCAAAGCCCATAGGCTTGCGGAACTGCGTACCCGAGAAGATAACATCCTCCATTTTTCCGCCTCGGAGCGTCTTTGAGGACTGCTCGCCGAGCACCCAGCGCACAGCATCGCCGATATTCGATTTTCCGCTTCCGTTAGGGCCGACTACCGCCGTTATTCCCTTGTCAAATGTAAGCTTTATCTTATCGGGAAAGGACTTGAAGCCCTGTAATTCCAATGATTCGAGATACATTTATATGCTCCGTTTCATCTAAATTTTGTCTGCTTTTTCCACGCGGATATCAAAGAGCTTTTCTATGCTTTTATCCGCAGTTATCTTTATATCAAAACCTTGCTTTTTAAAATATTCCGTGTTGCATTTTTTCTGTCCGACAGCCATACTGACAGCTTTCGGCGAAACAAATACTTCGTATCTGCCCTTTCCGCCGAGCAGCTTTTCAATAGCCTTGCGGAAACGTATGCCAAGGCAAATCTCGCGCATCGCAGGGTGATAATATCCCCCGACAGCCTGACCCTCGACATTTTCCGAAGCGTGAAGTCCGAGCCGAATTATCCTTATGCCGCTCTGCTCGAACATCTCCATTAGCTTCGCGCAAAGCTCCGCTTCTTCATTGAACGGAACGGGGGCATATACCCCACTCTGATATAAGTCGGCAAGCTTAGTTCCGCCAAGTATCACAGTTGGGTATATCCGCACAGTCGCAGGCAAAAGCTTTATCAGCTCCTCCGCGGTGCAGATATCGTCCTCGGGCGAAGCGCCGTAAAGTCCCGTCATCATCTGCAAGCCGAGTTCAAAGCCGTACTCTTTTATAAGCTTTGAAGCGTTCCGAACATCGTCCGCAGTGTGTCCCCGATCGTTCATCGCAAGAATATCGTCACGCATCGACTGTGCGCCGAGTTCTATCGCGGTGACATTATATTTCTTCAATATGTCAAGCACTTCGCAGTCGATCTTGTCGGGGCGGGTAGAAATTCTTATCCCGATAAGACCGTATTCCTTTATAAAAGGCTGTGCGGCTTCGAGCAGGGAGATCATATATCCCCTTTCGACCGCCGTGAAGCTTCCGCCGAAAAATGCTATCTCCGTTTCGTGCGGAGCTTTCAGCTTCGGGCAGGCTTCTTCGAGAATTTTTGTTACAGCGTCCGCATCGGGCGGTTCTTCCGTGCTGCTTATTGTGCGCTGATTGCAGAACGAGCAGCAGTTCGGGCAGCCTTTATGCGGAATGAAGATCGAGATATTGCTATGCGTCATACCTTATAGCCCATAAGCTCGAGAGCCTCTTTCGCAGCCATCTGTTCAGCCTGCTTTTTGCTGTGACCCTCGCCCGTTCCGATGACGTTCGAGTTGAGCATCACCTGAATTACGAACACACGGTTGTGGTCGGGACCCGTCTGTGATTTAAGATAGTATTCGACCTTTTCCTCGCGGTTGCGCTGGATAACTTCCTGCAAAATGGTCTTGTAGTCGCCGTTGGAACGGTTTCTGTACTTGTCGATATCTTCGGGCATAAAGCCGAGAACGTACTTTCTCGCCTCATCAAGACCGCCGTCAAGAAAAACAGCCGCAATGACAGCTTCAAACGCATCGGAAACGATAGACGGGCGTTCTCTGCCGCCGCTGTTTTCCTCGCCCTTGCCGAGAAGAATATGCTGACCGAGGTCTATCTTCTTTGAGAATTCAAAGAGCGCAGTTTCGCAGACGAGCGATGCTCTTATCTTCGTAAGGTCGCCCTCGGGGAGATGCTTGAAGTGCTTGAAAAGATACTCCGAAACGACTATCGAAAGCACACTGTCGCCGAGAAATTCAAGGCGCTCATTTGAGTTGCGCGAGTTCTTGAATTCGTTTGCGTAGCTTGAATGGGAAAGTGCCTCGTGAAGAAGCTCCTTGTCCTTGAATGTATATCCTATCTTTTTTTCAAACTCTGAAAAATCCATTTTTGTGTATCCCTTTCCGATCGGACTTCGCATAAAAGTTCGACCTTTAGTTTGAAAATAAATATGTATTTTTATTCAGCCGAATCTGTTTTCAGCTTTTCTATCGAGCGTGAAATTTCGCCGATAACGTCACCCTCAACGCAGTTCTTCGCCTGACGGATAGCATTGTAAAAAGCGTTCGCGTCCGAGCTGCCGTGAGCCTTTATAACGGGCTTTGAAATACCCATAAGAACAGCGCCGCCGACTTCGGAATAGTCCATTTTTTTGCGGAATGCTGCGACCTGCTTTTTCATAAGCAGATATGCTATCTTTGAACCAAGGCTGCTCATGAACATACCCTTGAGCGTGTGTGCAAAGTATGAACCCATACCCTCGTAAAGCTTGAGCGCAACATTGCCCGTGAATCCGTCCGAAACAGCGACCTGACAAACGCCGAGCGGAATATCACGCGCTTCGAGATTTCCGTAGAAATTTATTGGCGCTTTTTTGAGCATCGCATAGGCTTCCTTGTCCATTTCTCTGCCCTTTGTGTCCTCTGCGCCGACGTTGATAAGACCGACTTTCGGTGACTTCACGCCGAGAACTTTTTCCATATAGCAGCTTCCCATAATGCCGAACTGAACGAGCGCTTCGGGACGGCACTCAACATTTGCGCCTGCATCAATGAGCATAATATAGCCATTGTCGGCAGGCATTATCGGAGCAAGTGCGGCTCTCTTTATGCCTTTAAGACGCTTTGCGATGAATGTTGCGCCGACAACGAGCGCACCCGTGCTGCCTGCGGAAACGAAAGCGTCACCCTCGCCATCTGAGAGCGCTTTAAGTCCGACAGCCATTGAACAGCCTGCGTGTTCCTTTAAAATGGAAGTAGGCTCTTCGTGAATGTCGATGACCTCTTCCGTGTGCTTTATCGAAATTCGGTCGAGCGAAATATTGTTTGCGGCGGCAAAGCTTTTTATCTTGTTTTCATCACCCGTGAGGACAATGTCAACACCGAGCTTTTCAACAGCCATAGCCGCGCCCTTGATGACTTCGTCGGGTGAGTGATCTCCGCCGAATGCGTCAACGATTATCTTCATTGTTTTTTCTCCTCTTGATCTTCTCGTTTAAAAATTTGGTGAATCCGATATCTGTCTTTTCGCTTTTCGGAATAACATACTCCGTGCCGTTTTCCGTCCTGATGATGAAGTGACTTTTTGTGTCACGGTAGCTTTCCAGCTTTTCATAAGGAAAATAAGCCGCAAAGCTTTCTTCGCATACAAGAAAACCGTCCGTGTAAAACTCAAAGAGCCGTGTTTTTTCACCATTTTCGGAAAACGCTTTTTCAGCCGAGCGTTTTGTTCCCGAAAGCGAAAATATTCCCGACAAAAATGCCAGTCCCGATATTATCGTGATAAGAAAATATCCTGCGATCGCCGAAAGAACCGCTATAACGAATGAAATTACAGTTACCACAGTTTCAAGCCGAGCCGCCGACTTTTTTTCACATAATATCTCGTCAAGTCCATACTCCGTTTCAAGGCTGTAGACCGCAGGTGCGGCACTTTTGAGCTTTATTTCAACTTTTCCCATAAGCCGCCTCCTTATATAGTCTTGACGTTGAATTTTCCGCCGAGCTTGTTTTCCATTACCGCGCGCAGGAGCTTTTTCTGTTCATCGGAAAGCTCCCCTTTCGGGATAAGATAAGTTTTTCCGTCATCGCGGAACAGCATAACTTCGAGCGTGTTCTCAACGCCCCGCACGATGCGTTCATAGCTTTCATTAACGCCCTCATATTCGCTTGAAAATGTGAAATGGTGGCGGTAAAAATTATATGTGCAGTTTCCGCTGCCGTTGGGAGCTTTGCGTACAGACCTGCTAACCTTTTGTGCATTCAGAAACATTTCAAGCGCGATAAGAAGTGCAAATACAACATACGAAACCGCAAGCATCGGCTGACCTGCCGCAATTGCAACAAGAACTATCTGCAAAACGATAAGAACGGCAAGTATCGCGCCTATCACCGCAAAAATATAAGTTCCGCCGCTTTTGAAAAGCATCGTCTGTTCAAGCTGCTTGAAGTCCTTTTCGCCGCAGTTTACGGTAAAGCTAACGAGCGGTTCTTTGCCCTTGTCATCGGGAAAATCAAAGGAAACGTTCATCTCTGTTCCTCCATAGCCGCATCGAACGCGTTCAGCGCTCTGTCTGCAATGACCTGATAGCGCTGCTGCTTGTCCTTTATTCGCTCGCCAATGTCGGGAAGGATACCCATATTTGCTCCCATCGGCTGAAAATTTACAACGCTTTCATCGGATATATAAGCCGAAAGCGCACCGAGCATCGTTTCTCTCGGCAGCGAGAGCGACGGCTTTCCGAGAAGCTTTCGTGCAAGATTTTTTCCTGCGATGATACCGCTTGCGGCGGATTCCATATAACCCTCAACGCCCGTTATCTGACCCGCGAAGAAAATTCTTCCGTCGGAGCGGAGCGAAAAATCGCTGTTCAAAAGCTTAGGCGAGTTGAGGAACGAATTTCTGTGCATTACACCGTAGCGCAAAAACTCGGCATTTTCCAATCCGGGGATAAGCGAGAATACACGCTTCTGCTCGCCGAATTTGAGATTAGTCTGGAAACCGACAATGTTGTACATCGTTCCCGAGCTGTTCTCTTTACGAAGCTGAACAACGGCATACGGGCGCTTTCCCGTTACGGGATCGGTCAGTCCGACAGGCTTCATTGCACCAAAGCGCATCGTTTCTTCGCCGCGCTTTGCAAGAACTTCGATCGGCATACAGCCCTCGTAAACGGTAAAGCTGTCGTTCTTGTTGTGAAGCTCCTGCGGACGGTCGAACTCATGGAGCGGAGCGGATTCCGCATTTATTATTGCATTGTAAAATGTGAGGTATTCTTCCTTTGTGAACGGGCAGTTGATGTAATCATCGTCACCTCTGCCGTAGCGGGCGGCGAAAAACGCTCTGTTCATATCGAGCGACTCAAAGGAAACTATCGGTGCGGCAGCATCGTAAAAACTGAGATATCCGCCGCACAATTCGCTTATGCTCTCGGCAAGTCCGTCCGAAGTGAGGGGGCCTGTCGCGATGATGACATTCCCCTCGGGTATCTCCGTAACTTCTTCGCTGTGGAGGGTGATATTTTCGTGCGACTTTATCTTCTCCGTCACAAGGTCGGAGAAAAGCTTTCTGTCGACCGCAAGCGCACCGCCTGCAGGGACAGCTGTTTCCTCTGCGCAGGGCACGGTGAGCGAACCCAAGCGGCGCATCTCCTCTTTGAGCAGACCTGCCGCCGAATTGACCCTTGAAGCTTTGAGCGAATTCGAGCAGACAAGCTCCGCAAAACCCTCATATTTATGCGCAGGAGAGAATTTTTTCGGCTTCATTTCGTAAAGGTCAACGTGTATGCCTGCCTCTGCAAGCTGCCACGCCGCCTCACAGCCTGCAAGACCTGCGCCGATAACTTTAACGTTATTCATATTTTATTTATCCTTGAAAATCTTTGGATTTATTTTTCCTTTTTGATCGCAACCTCGTAGCCGCAGCCTTCCTTTAAGCAGAAGAGCTTGCCGCCCTTTTTGAAGAGAGTTGTGCCGTCGTTGCACTTCGGACATTTATCGGAAACGGGGGTGTCCCAAGTCATAAAGTCGCAGTTCGGGTTATCCTCGCAGCCGAAATATTTCTTGCCCTTTTTGGACTTTTTCTGGAGTATCTTCTTGCCGCACTTAGGGCAAACGCCGCCCGTCGGCTTGATGATCTTCTTTGTATTCGTACATTCTGGGAATCCCGAGCAGGCAAGGAACTTTCCGAACCTGCCTATCTTTATTACCATAGGCTTGCCGCAGACCTCGCAGACCTCGTCCGTTTCCTCGTCGGGGACTTTGATTCGCTTGCCGTCCATGTCGGTCTCAGCCTTTTTGAGCGTTGCATCGAAATCGTCGTAGAAATCGTGCAAAGTCTGTACCCAGTCAGCTTCGCCCGTTTCGACCTTATCGAGGTTGCTTTCCATATTCGCCGTAAATTTCGTATCAACTATATGCTTGAAGTGGTCTTTCATGACCTGAGTTGTTACTATGCCAAGACCCGTGGGTTTAAGCTGCTTTCCGTCACGCTCGACATAGAAGCGGTTGGTGATAGTCGAGATAGTCGGAGCATAGGTCGACGGTCTGCCGATGCCGTTTTCTTCAAGTGCCTTGATGAGCGTTGCTTCGGTATATCTTGCAGGCGGCTGTGTGAAGTGCTGGTTGCCCTCGATAGCTTTAAGCTTGAGCTTGTCGCCCTTTTCGATAACGGGAAGGACCTTGTTTTCCTCGTCGTCCTTTGTTTCCTCATAGAGAACGGTGAAACCGTCAAACTTTACCGAGAAGCCCGTTGCCTTGAATGTGCAGCCGTTTGCATCGATAGCGGCGGAAACCGTATCGAGCGAAGCGCTCTCCATCTGGCTCGCGATGAAGCGTTCCCAAATAAGACGGTAAAGCTTGAACTGCTCGGGAGTAAGGCTGTCTTTTATCTTTGCAGGAGTAAGCTCGGGCATAGATGGACGGATAGCTTCGTGCGCGTCCTGAGCGCCTGCTTTGGTCTTATATATCTTCGGTGTTGAGGGGACGTACTTTTTGCCGTAGACCTCCTCGATATATTTATATGCGGAAGCGCGCGCTTCGTCAGAAATTCTAAGGCTGTCGGTTCTCATATATGTGATAAGACCGACTGCGCCCATATTTTCGATTTCAACACCCTCATAAAGTGTCTGCGCCGTTTTCATCGTTTTAGCAGCGGCAAAGCCAAGCTTCTTTGAAGCCTCCTGCTGCATTGTCGAAGTCGTGAACGGAGGTGCAGGCGACTTTCTGCGGACGGATTTCTTGACCTCGGTGACGATGTAGTCAGCGCCCTCAACACGGGCAAGTATCGCATCGGCTTCTTCCTTGGAGTGAAGCTCGGTCTTTTTGCCGTCGATGCCGTAGAACGAAGCTGCGAACTGCTTTTTCGAGGACGGAGCGGTCATTTTCGTATCGATAGACCAGTATTCCTCGGGCTTGAAGTTTTCGATCTGCTTTTCTCTGTCAACAACAAGCGAAACAGCGACCGACTGAACACGTCCTGCGGAAAGTCCGCGGCGGACTTTTTTCCAAAGGAACGGCGAAAGCTTGTAACCAACGATACGGTCGAGGATACGGCGAGCCTGCTGTGCATTGACAAGGTCAATGTCGATGCTGCGCGGGTGTGCCATACCATTGGTAACTCCCGTTTTTGTGATCTCGTTGAAAGTTACTCGGTCATTTGCGTCCATAGGCAGTCCGAGCATCTGCGCCAAGTGCCATGAAATGGCTTCTCCCTCGCGGTCAGGGTCCGTTGCGAGATAGACGAAATCAGCCTTTTTCGCTTCGTCCTTTAAGCTTGCGATAAGCTCCTCTTTGCCTTTTATATCGGTATAAACGGGTTTGAAATCATTGTCAACATCAACGCTGAGCTTTGATTTCGGCAGGTCACGGACGTGACCCATTGAAGCAACGACCTCATAGCCGCTGCCGAGATATTTTTTTATAGTTTTAGCCTTTGCGGGTGACTCCACAATAACAAGCTTTGACATTTATATCGTAACTCCTTTCGGAAAATCATCAGTTCAAAGGGCAAAATAATCCTGCCCCGTTTCGGAATAAACAGCGCCGTCAATTTCAAGGTCTGTGATAAGCATAAGCACCTCGGAAATTTCAAGACCGCTCTTTTCTGCGACCTCATCGGGCGAAATACCGTTTTCGGCACTTTTTATGATACCATAAATGACACCCGAACTGCCCTCGGGTCTGTATATTTCTTCGTTTTCCGCCTTGTCGGCTGGAATTTCGGTATGCTTTGGCGGTTTTGACGTTTTAGGCTTCTTCGGCTGTTTGGGTTCATAGGTTTTGACCTGCGGAATCGGCGGAACAGCATCGCCAAGCTTTGCCGTATCGGAAATGCTGTCTTTTACAGGCTTATGACTGTAGTTCTCGAAATATTCGCACGGGATATCGTGTTCATAGAGAAGCGGTATCGCTCCGTCACGGATAAGCGACTTGTTGCCGTCATACCTCGGGTCGAAAATATCGTGCGGAGGTATCACCCAAAGGTCGCGCCCCTGCGAAACGGTATTTGAAGCCGTGCTGAGCGAGCCGCTTCGTTCCGATGCCTCGATAACGACAGTTCCAAGCGAAATACCAGAGAGTATTCGGTTTCGCATAGGAAAATTAAAGCGGTTCGCGCTCGAATTCGGGAAGTATTCGGACAGAAACAGACCATTTGCAGCTATCTCATCAATATATTGGCTGTTCTCGGCAGGATATTCATATCCTATGCCTGCGCCGAGGACGGCTATAGTTTTGCCGCCCGAGCGAACAGCGGAAAGATGCGCGGTTATATCCGTTCCGACAGCAAATCCGCTTGCCACGACGATACCCGACTTCACGAGAGCCGAGCATATCTTTTTTGCTGTATTTTTTGAATATTCAGAGGGATTTCTTGCTCCGACGACCGCAACAATAACATCGGACGCGAGCAGATCGATCTCACCCTTATAAAAAAGCAGAACGGGCGGGTCGTATATTCCCCTCAGTTTTGGCGGATAATCGGTGTCGTTGAAACCGACTATTCCGATATTATGACCGAAGCAGTAGGAAATTATTTCACGAAGCTGCTTTGCGGTCGTGTTTTCTGCGGCTCTTAACTCCTGCTGTGTAAAAATTCCCTGCGGACGCTCAAAAGCAATAGCTTTGTAGAGCGCATCGAGCGAGCCGAAATGCTGTTCAAGCTCCCATATCCTTGCTTTTCCCACGCCGAAGCAGGATACGATATACAGCAGCTTTATTATCTCATCACGAAAGATATCGCTCATTTCGTCAGCTCCCACATTATTATCGAAGCGGCAGTTGCGGCGTTGAGCGAATTCACGTTGCCGTTCATGTGTATGGTGAGCTTTTTATCGCATCTGCTGACAGTTTCACGGGAAAGTCCGTTGCCCTCGTTTCCGATAAGCACGGCTGCGCCGTTTTTGAACGAGCAGTCAGTGAGAGAAAGTGCGTCCGAATCAATTACGGAAGCAAAGGTTTCGATACCCTTGCTTTTAAGTGCCGAGAACATTTCGTCCTCGCCGGCGTTGGCTATCTTCATTCGGAAAAGGCTGCCCATAGTCGAGCGCACCGTTTTAGGGTTATAAATATCACAGCAGTTCACGGCTATAATCCCGTCAACACCCATAGCGTCAGCTGTTCTGATAATTGTACCCATATTTCCGGGGTCTTGGAGCTGTACAAGCACGGCGTACTTTCCGCGTTCTTTCACAAGCTCGTCGGCGGATATGCTTTTCTGCACTTTGCAGGCTGCAAAAATACCCTGCGTTCCCTGTGTTTGAGCGAGCGAAGAAGCGAGATCATCGGGGACGATGATAATTTTTCCGCATTTTTCTTCAAGCTTTTCAAGCAGTTCGGGGAACTTTTCCGAAGACGTTTCCGAAGCTATAACAAAGCTCATTTCCGCATTTTCCATTGCCGCATCTTCGACAAGTCTTACGCCCTCAAGCGGAAACAGACCATACTCGCTGCGATATTTTTTGTTTGAAGCAATCTTCTTGAAAAGCTTTATTTTATCGTTTTCCTTTGAAGCAATAAACTGTCGCAACGCTATGTTCCTCCTTTTTTCGTGTGTAATACTAATTTTTAATCAAAATGTAGACAAAAAATCGGCGCAAAACCCATATAAAGCTGTTACAACAGCTACGAGCTTTTGCTTGATTTTTTGTACACTTTCAGTTTAAAAATTAGTATAAAAATGCGGTTTGTTCACAGTTTTCTCAAAATCATAAAAATCGCAAAAAGTCAGAAGGAAAAATTTCACTTCTGACCTTATAAGCGTTTTTAATTAAAGAGCAGCCTTTGCCTTTTCGGTAAGAGCTGTGAAACCTGCTGCATCGTTAACAGCGATCTCTGCGAGCATCTTTCTGTTAAGTGTGATTCCGGCCTTCTTAAGGCCGTTCATGAATGTTGAGTAGTTCATGCCATTCATCTTGCAAGCTGCGGAAATTCTTGTGATCCAGAGCTTTCTGAAATCTCTCTTCTTAAGACGTCTGCCAACATAAGCATAGTTGCCGGACTTCATAACGGCTTCTTTAGCCATCTTGAAATGCTTGCTCTTTGCGCCCCAGTAGCCCTTAGCAAGCTTTAATGTTTTATTTCTTCTCTTTCGAGTAGCCATTGCGCCCTTAACACGAGCCATAATTCTTTACCTCCGTTTATTTCGTATTTAGATTACTTGTAAGGAATAAGAACCTTAACGGTTGAAGCGTTTGCAGAGCTTGCGTAGCCAGCTGCTCTTGCGATTCTCTTACGCTTTGTAGCCTTCTGAGTAAGTCTGTGTCTCTTGTTGGTCTTCTGATACTTTACAAGACCGTTCTTGGTTACTTTAAAACGCTTTTTTGCGCCAGAATGTGTTTTCTGCTTAGGCATGATGTATCCTCCTTCAATTTTTAGGCGAAGCTTTCGCCGTTGTATTTTTTATTTTGAAGCCTTAGGGGAAACGAACATAACGAGTGCGCGTCCCTCCATTTTAGATGGCTTTTCAACCGTACCGTATTCGGAAACAGCTTCCTTGAATCTGTCGAGAAGCTCTTCACCGAGCTGAGGATGTGCGATCGCACGTTTGCGGAAACGAATGGAAACCTTGAGCTTGTCGCCGCCCTTAAGGAACTTTGCAGCCTGATTTACCTTTGTGTTGAAATCGTTCGTGTCGATGGTGGAGAACATTCTGATCTCCTTAACGTCAACGACCTTCTGATTTTTCTTTGCTTCCTTCTCACGCTTGCCCTGTTCAAAAAGGTACTTTCCGTAGTCCATGATCTTACACACGGGCGGAGTTGCCTGCGGAGCAATTTTTACAAGATCAAGCTCTCTTTCTTCTGCAAGAGCCAACGCTTCCTTTGCCGAGATAACGCCGATGGCGGAACCGTCGGAATCAATCACACGGATCTCTTTGTCCTTGATTTCTTCATTAATCTGTAATTCTTTAACGCTTATGTTAAGCACCCCCGAAATAAAATAAAAATGAGCGGAAAAGCATCTCTTCCGCTCATACTGTGTTTCATCTCAAAGCAAGCAGGCATAAAAGCCGCCGCTTGTAAATAAAAAAGAGTATCTATTGACCTCTGCGCACTTTTGCGGCAGGGTGAGAACGGAAAGTTCTGCTTTATTTTAAATGGTTTTCTCAAACCAACGCTATATATTATACCACAAAAAACGCATTTGTCAAGGGTTTTTGCAAATTTTTTTGAAAAACTTACTGTCCGTCAGCAGAATCGGTACTCTCGGAAATATTTCCCTCAAGCTTGTTCTGATAGGACTCGTTGTCGAACCAGTCGTCAAGCACCTTTACGGAAATGGAATAACCCGTGACCGTCTTGACATATTCGGTTATCTCGCCCGTGGTGAGGAGAGTTTCTATCTCCTGCGTTGTGAGGTTGAGATACTCGGCAGCTTCGTCCTCGGTGAGGTATTTTTTCTCGCCGAACTTCACGCTGTCTGGCGTTGTGACGTTGCTTATATTCGAGAAAGATTTATCGGTAATAGTCTTGTTAAGCTTGCGTATGCCGCCGCCTATCGAAAGTCCGCTTATAAGTACGCATATTCCGAGGAAGACTGCTCCGACGAATGTTCCGTTTATCATCTTTGAACCCGAAGTTCTGTTTCTGTTAGTCTGATTTGAAGCCATTTTTTATTCCAGCCTTTCATAACGAAATTTCTATCTCCCTATCAAGGCTGAAAGAATAAAGGAACGCCTGACGCACCCTGATATGGAAAATTTTCTCCAGAGCGGCGCTATACAGAACGAGCTGTCGGCGGTAGCGGTCGGCAAGGACTTCACCGCTCTTCACGCGGTCGGTCTTATAATCGACAAGCACTGTTTCGCCGTCCTCGAAGAAGATACAGTCGGCGATACCCTGAAGCATACTGCTGCTATTATTATACTCCAAACCGTACATTCCGTCAAGTCCCAGCTTTGATATTTCGACAAGAAATTTCTGCTCTCGGCGCACCTCGGGCGAGCGTTTCATTCGCTCATAAAGCGGTGAGCGGAAGAATGCTCTTATATGCTCAAGATCAAGTGAGCGGCGTTCTGCGGAGCTGATGATGCCGAGCCTTTCAAGGCGTTCGGCTTCGGCTTCGGGAGCGCTTTCTGCGGCGGCATAGTCTGCATACTGCATAAAGGTATGTGTTGCTGTTCCTATCTCGGCGGCGGTGAGCTTTCCATAGTCCGCGGCGAATTCGGGTCTGCGCAGGAAAACTTCTGCGTTTTCGCTTTTCGCTATCTCGGTTATGGTGAGCTTTGCAAGCGTTTCGGTAAGATCACTATTATAATGGTAATTGAAATTGCCGAGCAGTTTTCGGACACTTTCCTCCTCCGCAGGCGCTTTCGTTTCTTCGTGGGCTTTTTCATCTGCGGAAGTATCCTCGAACGCGGATATTTTTATCTTCGCCCTGCTGTTTCGAGTTGGGACGTAAATTTCGTTCTGGATTCGGCAGGAATCGGGGTGCGTGAGCAGTATCGCAAGCAGCCAGTCGAGCATCGACTGCGCCTTTACCGCCGACGGCTTTCCGTTCTCTGCGGCAAGCTGGGCGGCGCACTGGGCAATTCGGCGACGCGTGTTGTCGCTGTCGGGAACGGTTATAAAAAGCCGCTCCTTTGCTCTTGTGAGCGCAACATACAGAAGTCGCATCTCCTCGCTTATGCTCTCACGGCGGTTCACGCAGGATATCGCATAGCGTGGGAACGAATCGTAAAGCTGACCCGTTTCGAGGTTCTGTATCTTGAAGCCGATACCGAGGTCGAGGTGTATCTGCATACGGTTCGTGCAGTCCATAAGATTGAATTTTCGCGAAGTTCCGCAGAGGAAGACGAACGGATATTCAAGTCCCTTTGATTTGTGTATGGTCTTTATCGAAACTGCGTTGTCGGCTGGCGAAACGACCGAGGCACGGACGAAATCTCCGCCGTTTTCCGAAACATCGTTAAGATAGCGGATAAATCCCGACAAGCCGCCCGAGGAATTCTGCTCATACGATTTTGCATATTCAAGGAGCAGGCGCAGGTTCGCTTTTTTCTGCTCACCGTCCGAGTAAACGCTCATTGACGAAAGGAAATCCGTGCTGTCATAAACGGTCACGATGAGCCTTTCAAGGCTTTGCGAAGCGGCACTTATACGCAGGCTCTTGAAAATTTTACAAAAACGTTCAAGTTTTGCTTTTGCGGAGTAGCCGCTCCCCTCTTCGACCGCTTTCAGAACAGCTTTGTAGAGCTTTTCGTCACGCTTTTCCGAAAGCAGACGAAGCTCCGCCATTTCGTCAGCATCAAGCATAAACATCGGCGACATCAGCACCGAAACGAGCGGTATATCCTGCATCGGGTCGTCGATGACTTTAAGCAGGTTCAGAAGCACCGATATTTCACGCGATTGTAAGTAGCTTACGGTTTCCTCGCAGACCGCTTTTATGCCCATTGCGTTAAGTTCATCGGCGTAAAGCTGTCCCCTCGCCCTGTCACGGAGCAGGATACAGAAATCACGGGGTTCGCTTGTACGCATTTCGCCCCTGTCAAAGACTTTTTCAGTGCCGAGCATCGACTTTATCCTTGAAGCCGCCGCACGAGCCTCGGCCTGAGCCGCAGAGAGCGGTTCTTCACCGCTTTCATCGTCCGAAACAGCGGTAAGAACACCCTTGTCGGGGGAGAAAATTATCTCGGTCGTGCGGTCTGCATCGGGATAATTTGCGCCGTATTCAAGCTTCTCATTATCGGTATAATCGATGCCGCCGTTATCCCTGTCCATAATATTTTCAAAAACATCGTTGACGAAATCGACAACATCGCGGCTGCTTCGGAAATTGCGGTTGAGGAGCACTGCTGCATTCGTCCCCGTGAAGCCTTTTTCGTAAGGTTCGGACGAATCGAGGACTTCGAGGAAGTTGTTCGGGTTAGCAAGTCGGAAACGGTATATCGACTGTTTTACGTCACCAACGACAAAGAGGTTGTCGCCGCCCTTTTCGGCTGTACCGTTGTGCGAAAGCATACGGAAAATAACGCTCTGCGTGTTGTTCGCGTCCTGAAATTCGTCTATCATTATCAGCTTGTAATACTCGGAAAGCTCACGGGCGAGCGGCGTTCTGACGATGCTTCCGCTCTCGTCTTTTCTGCACAAAAGCTTTACCGCAAGCTGTTCCGCATCGGAGAAACCGAGTGCGTTTTTGTCAATTTTGATAGCTTCTATCTCTTTGATAAGCTCCTTGACGAGAAGCGAAACGCCGTCTATAATTTCGGCGTTCACCTTGTAGTCGTCAGTGATGCTTTTCAGCGAAAAAACATTGCCGCAGGCGTCGTTTGCAAGCTTTTTGTATCGGTCGCGGAAGTCCTTTACCGCATCGATAACAGCGGCATCGTCCGAGCCTTTTTCCGTTTTGGGATATCGGCACACTTCAAATTTTATAGGTTTGGGCATTCTCTCGTCCCACGGCAAAACCGTATCTTTCACGCGCTCGGCAAGCTGTTCAAAAAGCTGTGCTTCGCCCGTGATGATACTCTGTGCCTTTGATTTTCCGTCATCGGGGACTAATTCAGCCGCATAGAAAGCCAGCGCCGCCGCACTCCTGAACTGCTGTGAGATGAACTCCGAATATGCCGCCGCAAGAGGGTCTGTGCGCTCGTCAAAAGGCTGTTCATAGCGCTTTTTTGCGCTGTCGAGAAAGTCCGTCGGGAACGGGAGCGACATTATGAAGCGGTATATCGCGAGCATAGTTTTTTCCAACTCGGTATCTCCCCTTGCGCCCGAACAGGTGAAGTCCGCAAGCTTTTTCATAAGCTCGGGCTTTTCGCCGTAAAGACGTTCAAAGACGTTCTCGGAGGCTTTCGCGACGATGAGCTTTTCCTCCGAATCATCGATAATGCGGAAACCTGCCGAAACATCGAGCGACTGGACATTTTCCCTTATAAGGTCGAAGCAGAATGAATGTATGGTCGAAATTTTCGCCGACGGGATAAGCGCCTGCTGGCTGAAAAGCCACTCGTTCGAGGGGTCGGCTTCAAGCTGTTTCGCTATCGCATCGGAAAGGCGCTGTTTCATCTGCGCCGCCGCATCGTTCGTGAACGTGACAACGATTATCTTATCGGCAGGAACGCGGTTCTCGTTATCGGAGAGGATACGGAGCAGTCTTTCGACCAGAACGGAGGTCTTGCCGCTTCCTGCCGCCGCCGAAACTATGACCGATGTGTTTCTTGCTTCAATAGCTTCAAGCTGTCGGTCTGTCCATTTATCAGCCATTGTTCATCTCTCCTTTCTCGGTTTCTTCGCGGATAATGCCGTCAAGCTTCGCCCTCATTTTCTCAGCGGCTTTGGGGTCGTAATCGCGGTGGATAATGTTCGGGAAATTGCCGCAGACGGAACTGTAATCGCAGTATGAGCAGGGCGAAACACTGCCGTTCCAAAGCGGGTCAGCTTCAATCTCGCCGCTCTTTATGCTCATAGCTGTTTCTGTCAGAATTTCCGCAGAATATTTGCGCAGGGCGGCTATCTGATCTTCGGTGATAACGCTTGAATTGCTGTAAAAATCACCGTCATTCTTTATCTTTACGGGGATAAAAGTTCCGCTCAGACCGTTTTCCATTGCGCCTGCAATATCAACATCGGCAACGACTATGCCGTCCATTTTGCAGCCTTTTTTCTCATAGGAAAGCTTCTCGTCCTCGGTCGGCTCTCTGCCGAGTGAGGGAACGTTGTCCTTTGCGTGCATATAGAGAACGCCTGCGGGCAAAGCCTCGTGATACTTGCCCTCGTTGAGCGGCGCATCGGGGTCGGTCACGGCAAAAATATACAGAAGCATCTGCATATTTATACCATAATAAAGGTCGGCGAGCGAGAACACCTTTGAACCCGTTTTGTAGTCAACAACACGGACGTAGGTTATGCCGTCCTTTACGAATGTGTCTATTCGGTCAACTGCGCCGACAAAGCTTACACGCGTCTTGTCGGGGAGCTGTATCGTGACCGGCTTTTCGTCACTGCTCTCGGCATAGGAAAGCGTGTATTCAAAGCTGGACGGTGAAAAATCGGACTGCGCAAATTCAAGCTTTAAGCGGTAGATGATATCCGTCAGCGTTTCAGCCATTCGCACGAACGCCGCAACGAAGCGTTTCGTCTTGCCGTAGCTTCCGCCGACCTCATCCGAAGCGTAATATTCGCCGAGCTTGGTTTTAACGACATCGGAAATGTCCTTGCGCTCCATTTTCACGAAGCTGTCCTTGTCGTATTCCTTTAAAAATTCGCAAAGGCAATAATGTATCGCAGTTCCCTTTGCAGGCGCGGAAACGTCCACACGCTGTCGCGGCTGTATATGCAGACCCTTTTTGCAGAAGTATATGAACGGGCATTTTCTGTAGTCTTCAAGGCGCGAAGCGGAAAGGCTTATGTTCTGCCCGAAAAGCCGCTCGGCGTTCTCACGGCGGAGCGAATGTCTGCCCTTTATCGGCTCATCGGCAAGACGAAGCTTTCGGCGGTTCTCGGGCGAATGATCTTCGAGTGCCGCGCGCAGGCTCGCAATATCCGAGTCGTTCCTGCGGAAGCTTTTGATGTACTGATAATAGCCGTTCTGCTCGGTCGTGCAGAAAAACAGCGTTCCGAGGTCTTTTTCGGTGAGCTTTATTTCGCCGAACATTCCCTCCAGCTGCTTCACGGCGAATGACGGATAGAGCGGTGCGCCCGAAACATTAGCCACGGGGTAAGTGACGTAAAGCTTTTCCCTCGCCGCGGATAAAACAGAGTATGCAACGAAGCGCTCCTCCGAGTTTTTCTCCCTCATCGAGCCGCCTATCTCGATATCAGCCGCACGGAAACGCTCGGTGTCCTTATCCGAAAAGAGCGGTGACGGCTTCGGTGCAAGCGGAAATGTTCCCTCGTTCGCACCGATGACAAAGATAGCTTTCGGGTTGGAAAAACGCGATGTATGCGCCGCTGTAAAGCTTACGCAGTCGAGCGTTTTCGGCGGTGCGGAAAGCTTCATTCCCGAAACGCAGGAGTCGAAAAGCTCCGCAAATTCCGATGCGCTTATCTCAGCTTCGCCGAGCGTTCTGTAGAAGCTTTGCAAAAGTTCACAAAGCATATCCCAGAGCTGTTTTGCTTCACGGACTGCGACCAAGGCTTCGCTGTCGCCGTCCGAATTTTTCGCTTTTTCCTCAACCGAACGCGCAATGCCAACTTCTTCGAGAAAGTCCGAAACTGCGCGGCATATAGTGTCTGCTCTGCCCTGCGAAGCCTTTTTCCGCAGATTTTCAAGCGGAACTATGACGGTCTGCCTTGCTTCTTCCGCAATGGCATCATTTTCATCTGCAATGCGGAACGGCTCGCTCCACATTTTACCCTCGACATTCCAGCGGTAGCAATATTCTTCGAGGATATCCGCTTTTTCATCGTCAAGTCCCGAAAATCCCGTCTTTATGTAACGCAAAATTTCCTCGGTCGAAAATTTTCGCGCCGACGCAAGCTTTAGCGCCGTTCGTATGAAAACAACGAGCGCCTTGTGTGAAATCCCGTCCGAAACATCGGTGTAAAGCGGAATATCCGAACGCCTGAAAGCCGCTTCTATCATCGTCATATAGCTTTCGGACGAGCGCGAAGTCACGGCGATATCGGAATATTTGTAACCCTCCTCACGGACAAGTCGGCATATCTCGGCGGCGACATAATCCGCTTCGGCGTAAGGCTCGGCGGCTTCATATATCTTCACCGCTCTGCACTCGCCGTCATAATGCTCACGCTTTGCACGGAGGATATTTTTTCGCATAAATTCAAGCTCGGGATAGGCAAATCGCCTGTTCTCCGTGAGGAATGTTTTCCGAACCTGCGCACCTGCGTCATTTGCGGCGGAAATAAGCTTATACATCGTTGTATTGACCGTATCGAAGAGCGAAAAATTTCTCGGTGCTTCGTCCTCGGTCGTGAGTGATACGGTCACGCTTCCGCAGTCTCTTATCATAATTTTCAGCAGTTCATATTCATCGGGGGTGAAGCTTTTGAACTCGTCAATGAAGAATTCCGTACCTTTGAAAAAGCCGTGTTCGGAGGCTTTTTTTGCGGCTTCGGTAAGGTCGGTTCCGCTGTCCTTGAAGCCGTGCTTTTCGAGGCTTTCCATATACCCCGAATAGATGAGGGCAATGTCCTTTGCTTTCGGACGGATCATCTCATCGAGTGATGAAAGCTTTCCCGTGAGCTGTTCGGGCGAAACTCCTGCCGCCGAGAACGCTTTCACAATTTCGAGCGCATCTGCGACAAATCGCGTTTTCGATGCCTGCCTGTCGTAAAACTCCAGCGAATGTTCGGTGCGGAGCCGTGACAGCACCTCGAACATTATGATATTTCGGACGGTATCATCGGCATATTTGCCGCGCAGACCGCCGTATTTTATGAAAATATACTTCGCCGCACGGGAGAAGTTGATTATCTCCATGCGGTTGAAATCCTCCATGCCCATAAAGTTGTAGAGCAGGCGGTTGTATTCAAAGTTGAACTGGTCGGGGACGATAGCATAGACCTTTTTCCCCTCGGCAACGGCACGTTTTATCCTTGTCATCATCTCGTATGATTTTCCCGTGCCTGCGCCGCCGTATATAATGTCGAGCATTGATATCCGCTCCTTTCGGCAACAATTATACCATATATATGGTTTTCTTTCAAGAAAAACCGCCCCGATATGTTCGGTACTATCCGTTTTTCCGTACAGCATGCTGCAAACAGCGTGACCTGCTCACCGCAAGTCACGCTGTAATTTCCACTCTGATTTTTTTGCTTTTTGTCCTCATACATCCTGCCTTACCATCTGCGATATCTGCGGAAAGCTCTTCATCTGTCTGCTGTACGCTTTTGCTGCATTTAAGGCGAAGTATCCCGGAAGGATCATCGTCCGATACATCGCTTATGCTGAAAATGCTCGCCGAAACGAGCAGTGCCGTCAGCACAAGAAAGCAAAGAACGACGGTGGAGATGATCTTTCGCCTGATAGATCTTTTCATTTTATCACCTGTCGTTTTTATCGTCATCGCGGCTCGTCATTTTTATTCTGACATCGCGCCATTCACGTCTGACTTTTCTGTTTTTGAAGTTGGTCTTTATCTTGTAAACAACACCGCCGCCGAAGAATATCGCGATATTTATAAAGGATATCGCGATGCAAAGGCTCGCCTGCCAGTAGCCGACAGCAAGCATCGTTATGAAATCATAGAGCAGAAATGCCGCATCGATCCACGCGAGCCATTTCGCTTTTACGGGGATAAAGAAGAACAGCAGAAATTGTTCGTTCGGGAAAAGCATCGCGAACGCAAGGAACAGCGACATATTAAGGTATTCCGCCGTTGCATAGCCCGAGATGAAGCCGCCGATTATCGTTCCGATAACGCCCGTGAAGTAGAAAACATTGAACCTAAAGCCGCCCCAGACCTGCTCGAGCTGCGAACCGATGAGCCAGTAGAAATAACAGCTTATCAGCATAAATATCGGATTGGAACTGAACGGACACAGAATGAACGAGAAAATTCTCCAAACCTGCCCCTGCATCACAGCTGCGCGGTCGAAATACATATAGCTGCTAAGATACAGCTCGGGGAAAAGATAATCGAAGATAAACACTATCACGCTGCCTATGACAACATACAGCATAAGGTTGGGGATATAATATTTGCCGAATTTGCGTTCCATTTTATTTAAAAGATTCAAAATATCATTCCTTTCGGTCCAAAGCACAAAAATTTATATAGTCATAAAAATTTAAACCAAGCAAAACCCTTTTTGCAAACATAAACCAATTTTCACGCAAACTGAGCGGAACGAAGTGCAGCGCAGCGCGAACTTGCCGCAGGGCTTCCCTACAATCACAAGATGCCAAACTGCAAAACAAACCCTCTTCGCGAACATAAACCAATTTTTCACGCAAACTGAGCGGAACGAAGTGCAGCGCGGCGCGAACTTGCCGCAGGGCTTCCCTGCAATTATACCATATTGGTAACAAAATTACAAGTAGCACTTGAAATTTTCACAAATATTGATTATAATAGTAGGTGTACGAAAAAAGTACAAATCCCTAAAAAGAAAGGTCGTAAATAAAATGGCTGTAGAAATTACAAAAGAAACCGTTATCGGCGATATCCTTGACGAAGATATGGAAACTGCACCGTTCTTCCTTGAAATGGGAATGCATTGCCTCGGCTGCCCCGCTTCAAGAGGCGAATCCATCGAAGATGCATGCGCAGTTCACGGCGTAGACCCCGATGAACTCGTTGCAAAGCTCAAGGCTCACTTCGCTAATAAGTAAGAACCGTTATACAAAACACCATTTAAAATTTGGAAAAAATCAAGCCGACAATCTTGGATATATGTGATTTCGGCGCAGATTTTTTCCTATATTTTATTGGTGTTTAGTATTACAACGGATAACCGCCGCACAATGCAATATTTGTGCGGTTTCTTTTTAAAAGGAGTAGAATAAATGCTCGGAAACAGACTTAGAGCCTGCGCGGAATATGTTGTCGGCGAAAAAGCCTGCGATGTCGGCACAGACCACGGCTACCTTGCGGCTGAACTTCTGCTGTCGGGAAAATGCAGCTTCGCCATTGCCGCCGACATAAACGAAAAGCCGCTCGATTCGGCTCGCAGCACCCTGCATAAGCACGGACTTGACGGACGCTCTCAGCTTGTCCTCTCGGACGGCGTAAAAAACGTTGACCTTGACGGCGTTACCGATATCATCATCGCAGGAATGGGCGGCGAGCTTATCTCCGCGATACTTTCGCAGAAGCCGCTCGGCGGGATAAACCTCGTTCTCCAGCCGATGACGAAAGCGCCGTACTTGCGCAGATTTCTTGCCGAGAACGGCTTTGAGCTGCTCGGTGAAACGGCTGTCGAAGAAAGCGGCAGGCTTTACACCGTGATGAACGCCGTTTTCACGGGCAAAAAGCGCGAGATAGGCGAGCTTGAAGCGCTTGTCGGAAAGCTTTTGCTCTCAGATAAGACCGCAAAGCAGATGCTTCTCGGAATTTCGGAGAAGCTAAAAAAAGAATCGGACGCTCTGAAAGCTTCGGGCAACGCCGAACAGTCGGAACACCGCAGTTCGCTCTCGGAGCGGATAAAGAATTTCGCAGAAAACGGAGGCAGCATCGTATGATTTTTACAGTTAAAGATATTCTTGCCGAAATGGATAAAATAGCACCGCTCTCACTTATGCAAAAGGGCGACAACTCGGGACTTTTGGCAGGTCTGCCGAGCGATAAGGCAACGAAAGTTCTTGCCGCTCTCGACATCACGAACGAGGTCGTTGAGGAAGCCATTGCAAAGGGCGCTGATGTTATTATTTCCCACCACCCCGTGATTTATCACCCACTGTACTCGCTTTCGGACGAAAATCCTGCCTGCCGCGCGATGAAGCACGGTATCGCCTGCCTTTGCTTTCACTCGCCGCTCGACCTTGCAAGGGGCGGCATAAACGATATCATTTTCGATATGCTCAAAGAGCCGTTCGGACTTTGCGATTCGGAGGCTTATGTTGAAGAAGTCGGCGGAGGCTTCGGCTACGGACTTGTTTGCAGACTTGAAAAGGCAATTGAGCCAGAAAAAGCCGCAAAAAAGCTCAAAAACATATTTAAATGCACCGTTGTGCGCTTCACGAGGGGCGGAAAGCCGATAGAAAAGCTTGCGTTCTGCTCGGGCGGTGCGGGAAGTATGCTCCCAGATGCACTCAGGCTCGGTGCGGACGCATACATCACGGGCGATGTCAAGCACGATCAGATGATAACGGCGCTCAACAGCGGTGTTACGCTCTTCGACTGCGGACATTTCCACACGGAGAACATTGTTATCCCGTATCTTGCTCAGCGTTTTGCGGAAGATATGCCCGAACTGCCGTTTGAGATCGCGGAATGTTCGGCTGATCCTTGTGATTATGTGTGACTATGTTTTTCACAAAATAGGGGCATAATAAATTCGGAATGCGGAATGCGGAATTCGGAATTATCTGCATTCCGTTGGTTTGCAACGAAACCAATTACAAAACAGACCTGTTTTCAAGGAAAAATTCCTTTGAAAACAGGTCTGTTCGTTTATTTCATAAACGCTTTACGACGCAAAACGGGAAACCCATTTCCTACGGTGTTCAATATGAATTCACGGAGCTAAAATAATTCCGAATTCCGAATTCCGAATTTTTTCTCCTCCCCTCTTGTAAAAAGTACAAAAATATGTATAATAGTATATGTATGCCAACTTTTTTACAGAAAGGAAAATTGATCTTGAAAGAAAATAAAGCTCCGATAACTTTAAAATTCAATTTCTGGACGTTTTTATACAGCAAGAGAATCTATATCTTCGCTTTTCTTATCCCTGCGGTGGCTCTCTTTATCGCATACGCGATTTTCGGAATTTATCCGTTCGGTCAGGAATCCGTTCTCGTTCTTGACCTCAACGGTCAGTATGTTTACTACTACGAAAATCTGCGCGATGCTTTGCACGGCAACGGCAGCCTTGTAAACTCGTGGAGCAGAAACCTTTCGGGCGAAACGATAGGCATTTTCGCTTACTATCTCGCCAGTCCGTTTATGCTCATCGTTATGCTGCTGCCGAGGTCGATAATGACGGCTTCGATACTCATTATGCAGCTTTGCAAGGTCGGAACGGCGAGCGTTACGATGTGCCATTTCCTTGGCAATCACAAGAAAATGAGCGGCAGCACTTCGCTTATTTTCAGCGTTATCTACTCTCTTATGGCGTATATGATAGTTCAGCTCATGGACCCGATGTGGCTAGACGGACTTATTTATCTGCCGCTGATATGCAAGGGCATTGACAAGCTCGTTGACGAGAAAAAGTGGCTTTATCTTGTGATTCCGCTGACTTTGATGTTCATCGCGAACTTCTACATCGGCTGGATGATCGCAATTTTCTGCATAATTTATTTCCTTGCGTATTTCTTCTTTATCTCCGATTCGGCTGCACCTTTCAAGTTCACGAACTTTATTTACAGCGGCTCGCTTTTCGCCTGCTCGGGGTTGCTTTCGGCAATATGCTCGGCTTGGCTGCTAATTCCGCTTTACTACTCGTTAAAGCTTGGCAAATTCGAGTTTTCAACACCTAATTTTGAGATGAAAACGCAGTTCGACTTTGCGGATTTCTTTGTTGACCTGCTCCCGAACGTTTATGACACCTGCCGCCCCGAGGGTTCGCCCGTTGTTTACTGCGGCATTCTGACGATACTTCTTGTACCGCTTTTCTTCCTCAATACGAACATCAAACTCCGCAAAAAGATAGGCTGCGGCTTGCTCACGCTGGTGCTTATCCTTTCGATGTATATGTCAACTGTGGATATCGTTTGGCACGGACTTCAAGTTCCGAACTGGCTTCCCTACCGCTACTCGTTTATGTGCAGCTTTATGTTCATCTTTATGGCTGCGCAGGCTTTCGAGCGCATCGAGGGCATCACCGCAAAGGAGATCGGCGGAATGTTCTTCGTGCTTGCGGCGTATGTTCTTTACGTTGACAAGCAGGGCTTGGAAAAAGTCACGCTCCTTGCGACGGTATGGTTCACTATCGGCTTCGGTGCGCTTTACGCTTTGCTCGTGTACCTTTACAAAAAGCACTACAACATCAAACCCGTGCCTGTCGTGATGCTCATTTTTGTCATCGGCGAGCTTATTACAAGCACTGCTTACACGCTCTTTAAAATTGACGAGGACGTCGTTTATTCCAAGGAAGCTTCATACAACCGCTATATAACCCTCGGACGAAACACCGTCAGCAAGATATACGATATGGACGAAGACCCCGTTTACCGCATCGAATCAAACTATCACAGAACTGTAAATGATGCAATGGCGTTTGGTTCGTTCGGCGTTTCGCACTCCAGCTCGACACTTAATTCAGGTCCTATCGAGATGCTCCACAAGCTTGGCTTCTCCTACGGCGGACATTATATAAAGTATAAGGGCTCGACCTACCTCACGGACGCGCTCCTCGGAATCAGATATGTTATGGAAAAAGGCTCGGCAAAGCCTGACGAGAACGGAAATATCACCGTTGCCGAGAACAAGCATTATGACAAAATGGTGCTTGCAAACGGCGATAATACTGATATTTTCTATGTTTATGAGAACCCGAACGCTCTCCCGATAGCTTTTATGGCGAGCAATGATATCCTCGATGTATCGTTGGAGGGCGATAACCCGTTCATCTGCCAGAATGCGTTTTTCTCCTCGCTTTGCACCGACACAAAGGCAGAGTATTTCAAGCAGGTCGATATCGACCGTGTAGTTCCCGAGAACGCCAAGCCGTCCACATACGGCACACATACGAAGTATGTTCCGCGAATTGAGGGCGAAAATTCGCATATCGAGTTTGTCCTCACCGCCCCGACCGAGGATATGATGTACCTCTATTTCCCGTCAAGCTATGAACGAAAGATAAACCTCTGGCTCAACGGTGATTTCGTTGACTATTATTTTGAGGGCGGAAACGAAGTCATCCAGCCGCTCGGACGCTTCTCCGAGGGTGAAGAGCTTTCCGTCATCGCGACAATAACCGAGGAAAAGAACGAGGTATTTTTCGCAGACGAGTATTTCTATTACCTTGACGAAGAAGCGTTCAAGCGCTCGGTCGAGGAGCTTAAACAGCACCCTCTCGAGATCGAAAGCTTCAAGGAAAATCATATCAAGGGTACGGTAAACGCTGACGAAGACGGAATCCTCTTCACGACTATCTCCTATGAACCCGGCTGGACGATAAAGGTAGACGGTGTAAAGACCGAGCCTGTCGAGCTTGTGGACGCGCTCATAGGGATCCCCGTTTCCGCAGGCGAGCATACCATTGAAATGTCATTCTTCCCCAAGGGAATGACGATCGGGATCATAATCAGTATGGGCGGCGTTCTTGTCGTTGTCACCGCTGTTGTTCTCACCAAGAGAAGCAAAAAGGAAAAAACGCTCCTCGACAGACTTTATGAGGAAAACTAATAAATAATTCGGAATTCGGAATTATTTTACTCCGTAAGCACACATTGAATTTCGTGGGGAACGTTCCACGTCCGCACCGCAAAGCGTTATAATATAAACCAACAGACCTGTTTTTCAAGGAAAATCTTTGAAAGCAGGTCTATTTTTATTTACAGTATTCGCCATAAGAATTTGCCTGCGTAATTCGGAACAGCGAACCGTCCCTTTACAGAGATTTTCCCTAAAACCACAAGGCTTGCCAACAGGCGGATATCGAATCCGCCCCTACAGAAATGGGTTTCTCAATGCAAATTTACGAAACAAAAATAATTCCGAATTTCTAATTCCGAATTCCGCATTAATTTCCTGCATATATTTATACAAAAAAACGAACGAAAGGGACTTGCTATGAAAAAATCACATAAACAAGGCTTTTTGAGCGGTTCGCTTATCCTCATTGCTTCGGCGGCGGTTTCAAAGGTCATTGGCGCGATATTCCGCATACCGCTTGCAAATCTCCTCGGCGGCGAGGGTATGGGGTATTTCTCGGCGGCTTACGGCATTTTTATGACGGTCTACGCCGTTTCGGTAACGGGTCTGCCGATCGCGGCGGCGAAGCTTACCGCAGAGCGGCTCGCAAACTCGGACAAGGACGGTGCTGCGAACGTCCGAAGCACGGCTTTGGCGCTTTGTGCTTTGTGCGGAGCTGTGTTTACATTGCTAACGCTTTTGCTTGCATATCCTTTTTGCGCGTATCTGAGCAAAAGCCCTTTGTCGGTGATAGCCGTTGCCGCTATTGCGCCGTCCATTCTTTTCAGCTGCATCACGGCGGTTTTCCGCGGCTGTGCGGAGGGTCGGAGAAATATGTACCCTACCGCCGTTTCGCAGGTCATAGAGGCGGCTGTGAAGCTTTTGTCGGGACTTGCGCTTTGCTATGCCGTGCTTAATGCACCGCGCCCGTTTTTCGTTTTGGCTGAGGCTCTCATCAAGCGTGTTCTGCCTTTTGAAGCCATACAAAACGCTTCTGCCGATGATTTTGTGATGCCTTTGGCTGCGGCTGCGGCTGTCCTCGGCGTGACGGTTTCCTCGGCGGCAGGACTTTTATATATGCTGCTGCGCGATGCTTTCTGCAAGGAAGAAAAGCTTCGCTCTGCGCCGACTCTCCCGACCGCGCGCGAGCTTGCGATGATAATGATACCCGTTGCTTTAGGCTCGCTGATAACGAACCTGACCTCGCTCATCGACCTTGCGACGATAATATCCTGCTTAAAAAAGGCTGTCGAAGCAAAGCCGCAGCTTTTTTCGTCTATGCTGAACGGAATTTCGCCCGAAGCAATGCCGAACTTCATCTTCGGCTGCTTTTCGGGACTTGCGGTGACGGTCTTCAATCTTATCCCGTCGTTCACGAATATGTTCGGCAAGGGTGCAGTGCCGTTCGTGGCGGAGGGATTCGCAAAAAAGGACAAAACGCTGATAGAGCAGGCTGTGATGCGCGTTATTTTCACGTCTGGGTTTATTGCCGTCCCTGCAGGGCTTGGCATCTCGGCACTCGCTCCGCAGATATTGGCGCTGCTGTTCCCCTCGCGGCAGCTTGAAGCTCTCACAGCTGCGCCCTCGCTTCGTCTGCTCGGGTTCGGAGTGATATTTCTGTCCGTTTCGTCCGTGCTTTTCGCTGTGCTTCAGGCGGCAGGAAAAGGCGATGTTCCCGTCAAGATAATGACTGTCGGAGTTGCGGTGAAGCTTATCCTTAATCTCGCACTGATACCTATACCCGAAATAAACGCTTCGGGTGCGGCTATCTCGACCGATATTTGCTATCTGCTGATAATGTTTTTATCCTTAAAAGAGGTTTCAAAGCTTGCGGAAATCCCCCTCGGGAAGTTTTTTTCACTGCTGGCAAAGCTCGCTTTCTGCGGAGTTTTATGCGCTTTGGCGGCGGTATTATCGCAGAATTTTTTGCAGAATTTATGGGATTCTCCGCTGACGCTGTTTATTTCCGTGCCGATCGGGGTAATATTTTACATAATAAGCACACATTTAACGGGGATTTTGACCAAAACTACGTTAAAAATGCTGATTTGCTGAAGAAATTTAAAAAAACTCTTGAAAAAATCATAATAATAGGTTAATATATTATATGTGACTGAATGCGGCTATACCTTGATCGAAAGGATATCGAACGATATGGATTTTGAATTCAAAAAAAGATATGATATCAATGATATGCTAAAAATTATGGCGATACTCCGTTCCGAAAACGGCTGCCCTTGGGATAAGGAGCAGGATCACCATTCGATACGCAAGGACTTCATCGAAGAGGTATATGAAGCCGTTGAAGCTATCGACCTTGAAGATACGGAACTGCTCCGCGAAGAGCTTGGCGATGTTCTTTTGCAGGTCATTTTCCATTCGAGAATAGAAGAGGAAAAAGGCAGCTTTGATTTCGGCGACGTTGTGAACGAGGTCTGTCAGAAACTCGTTATTCGCCACCCGCACGTTTTCGGCACTGTTACCGTTAAGGACAGCACAGAGGTGCTCTCCAACTGGAACGATATCAAGCAGGAAACAAAGGGTCAGGAAACCTATACGGATACGCTCAAAAGCGTTTGCAGCACACTTCCTGCTCTTATGAGGGCACAGAAGCTCGGCACAAGAGCAAAGCGCGCAGGTATGGACTTCGCAGGCGTGAACGAGGCTCTTGAAGCTCTTGAAAGCGAAATTGCGGAGCTTAAAACAGCTATCGCAGACGGAACAAACGTTGAAGAAGAAATAGGCGATGTCCTTTTCTCGGCGGTAAATGTTTCAAGGCTTCTTAAAGTCGATGCCGAAGAAGCGCTCACAAGATCTTCGGATAAGTTCATTGACCGATTCGCAAAGACCGAGGAATTAACAAGATGTGACGGGGCAGATATGCGCTCCCTGAACATAGATCAGCTTGACGCCTATTGGCAGAAAGCAAAAAAACAATAATAATGGCGATCTCGCCACAAATTTTATGGAGGTATAATGTTATGACAAAGGCAGATTTAATCAATGCTATTGCTGAAAAGGCAGAATTTTCCAAGAAGGATTCCGAGAAGGCTCTTAATGCAGTTATCTCTTCCATCACAGATGCACTCGTTTCCGGCGACAAGGTTCAGATCGTTGGCTTCGGTACATTTGAAGTTCGTCAGAGAGATGCAAAGGAAGCAATCAACCCAAGAACAAAGGAAAAGATTCAGATCCCTGCAAAGAAGGCTCCTGCATTCAAGGCAGGCAAGGCTCTCAAGGACGTTGTAAACAAGTAATTATTGTTTATCTGTACTTTTCGGCAGCTGCTCAAGGGGGCGGCTGCCTTTTGCTTTAAAAGGAGGAAAAAAGATGAGGCTTGACAAATATCTCAAAGTAACAAGACTTATAAAGCGCAGAACGGTAGCAAACGAAGCCTGCGATGCCGATAAGATCGTTGTAAACGGAAAGGCAGCCCGTGCCTCCTACGACGTAAAGGTCGGCGATATAATCGAAATAAATATGGGACAGAAGCCGCTCAAGGTCAAAGTCCTGAACGTTACCGAGTATGCAACAAAGGAAAATGCAGCGGATAACTACGTTGTTGTGGAGGGCTGATAAATGGAGTACCGTTATAAAGTCGGCATGATCGACGGCGACTATGCGCATCTCTACCGCATCGACGACGGCAGCAACGATGAAATAACCGTCGCAATGGCGCTCCTGCCCGAAGAGATAACAGAGGGCTGCGAACTGCTTTGGAAAGACTTGCAGTACAGCATTATATAAAATTCGGAATTAGGAATTCGGAATGCGGAATTATTATAATTCCATTTGATATCAGAAAAAAGGTGCAATCATGAATAAACATGACTGCACCTTTTTCTATAATATTTTATTTCTAATGGAACAGCGAAGCTAATTCCGAATTCCGAATTCTTAATTCCGAATTTATCTTAATCTCTGTCCTCAAACTCAACGTATTCCTGCTTTTCGTGGACAGCCTTATATGCAGGACGGATTATCTTATTTGCGTTGACAAGCTCTTCCATACGGTGTGCTGACCAGCCTGCGATTCTTGCGATAGCAAAGAGCGGTGTATAAAGCTCTCTCGGGAGGTCGAGCATTGTATATGCAAAGCCACTGTAGAAGTCAACGTTTGCCGAAACGCCCTTATAGATCTTTCTTTCGTCTGCGATGACCTGCGGAGCGAGGCGTTCGATTGAATTATAGAGTTTAAATTCTTTCTCTCTGCCCTTTGCTTTGGAGAGCTTTTCTACTGCCTGACGTAGGAGATTCGCTCTCGGGTCGGAGATAGAATATACTGCGTGACCCATACCATAGATAAGTCCCGAGCGGTCGAAGCCCTCTTTATGGAGAAGCTTTATGAGGTAGTTCTTTATTTCGTCCTCGTCTTCCCAATCGCTTATGTGGTTCTTCATATCGTCGAACATCATTGAAACCTTGATATTCGCGCCGCCGTGCTTAGGTCCTTTAAGTGAAGCGAGTGCTGCGGAGATCGCGGAATAGGTATCCGTTCCCGACGAAGTTACGACGTGAGTTGTGAACGTGGAGTTATTACCGCCGCCGTGTTCAGCGTGGAGGACAAGTGCAAGGTCGAGGATAGACGCTTCAAGCTCGGTGAAGCTGCTGTCGGGACGGAGCATATGGAGGATATTTTCCGCTGTCGAATACTCTGCGACAGGCTGGTGGATAAAGAAGCTGCCGCCGTCGATATAGTAATTCTTTGCGTGATAGCTGTATACTGTGATGAGCGGCAGGAGCGAAATAAGTTCCATCGACTGGCGCATAACGTTTGGCAGCGAGAGGTCGTTCGGTGTATCGTCATAGGAATAAAGTGTGAGGATTCCGCGCGAAATGCCGTTCATAATATCTTCGCTCGGGGATTTCATAATGATATCGCGGACGAAAGTAGTCGGAAGTCTGCGGTAATCCGCAAGGATACGCTTGAATTTTTCAAGCTGCTGCTCGTTCGGAAGTTCGCCGAGGAGAAGCAGGTAGGTGATCTCCTCAAAGCCAAAACGGCGCTTGCCGATAAAGCCGTTCACGAGGTCGTTTATATTATAGCCGCGGTAGTAAAGTTCGCCCTCACATGGAACGCTTTTGCCGTCAACGGTTTTGGAAGAGATTATCTCGGAAATTTCGGTAAGTCCTGCGAGTACGCCCTTGCCGTTGATGTCACGCAGACCGCGCTTTACGTCATATTTCGTATAAAGCTCAGGGTCAATGTTTCCGTTCTTTTTGCAGATCTCGGTAAGCTCGATAATTTCGGGAGTGACCTTTGCGAAGTTGTAGTTTGAAGCCATTGAAGCATCTTTCCTTTCATACAATATTCGTTCATTCAAATCTATGATAAAATTTTAACATATTTTTTGAATATTTTCAAGTACAGCGGCGAAATTTTCATCATATTATCAGAAAAGTATTTACAAAAACAATAAACTGCAAAAATTTATGCAAAAAGTAAATAACCGACAATGACCGCCGCAAAGGCAAGCTGGCATACGATGATAAGCGGTATCCCGACCATAAATCGTTTCTGTTTCGTCTTGTGGCGGAACTTTTTCATTGAGATATACATTCCTACCGAGCCGCCGATGAGCGAAACGAAGAACAGCGTCGGCTCGGAGATGCGGCGTTTGCCGTTTTCGACTTTTTTCTTATCGGAAAATGCCATTATGAAACCAACAATGTTTATTATAATAAAGTACGCTGCTACAAACGCTGCAACCGGATGTTGTTTTAAAATATCCATAGATTCTCCTGTAAAAAAATCTTCGCAAAGGCGTTTTCCGTCTTTGCGAAGATATATAGGTTCACTGAAAAACAAGCTTATTCCTTGTTTTCATCATCGTTTGAGGGTTCAAAAAAGACTTCATCGTCCGTTTCGGGAGCGTTCGGTTCGTCTTCCGTCGGGGCGGCTTCATCTGATTCCGAAACTTCCACGGTGTTCTCGTCAAGGCTGCCGATGTTGTCGAAATCAAGCTCGCTGTCAACAGCAGTCGTTTCGTCCGAATCGAAAACGGGAATATCAAGCTCATCGGGAGCAGCCGAATCGTCTTCCGAAGCCGTCTCGGCGGTTTCTTCGGGAACTGTGCTTTCGTCGAAGTCTATCTTGAAGAAATCGATCATATCACGGAGGACTTCAGCCTGCTCGGACATATCGTTTGCAGCGGCAGAGCTTTGCTCGGCGGTCGAAGTTGTGTTGTCGATAACGGCATTTACGCTGTTTACGCTGTTGTAAATTTCGGAGATAAGGCTGTTCTGCTGTTCTGCGCTCTCCGCGATGCTCTTGACCTTTTCGTTGATCTCGGAAGCACCGAGGACGATCCTATCGAGGGATTCTGCGGTCGTTTTTGCAATAGCAGTTCCGCGTTTAACATTGCGGAGCGAATCTTCGATAAGCTCGGAGGTCTGCTTTGCTGCGTCTGCGCTCATATTTGCAAGGTTTCGGACTTCATCGGCTACAACTGCGAAGCCAAGACCTGCATCGCCTGCTCTTGCAGCTTCGACAGCCGCATTGAGAGCGAGGATATTCGTCTGGAACGCGATATCATCGATAACGCGGATAATATCGGAGATCTGTGCGGAAGACTTGGAGATATCCTCCATTGAACCGAGCATCTTCGTCATTTCGTGGTTGCAGGAGTTGATCTGCTCCTCGATATTTGCAGCGAGGACTTCGGTATCCGAAGCGGATTTAACTGAATCGGAGATATGTCCGACGATGTTTTCCATACGGTTCGATACTTCGCTGACAGCTTCGGACTGGCGCGCTGCACCGTCGCTCAAAAGCTGTGAACCCGATGCTACCTGCGAAGCGCCCATTGTAACGGTGTTCGCGGATTCGCTGATCTTGCCGAATGTCTTTCTGAGCTGTGAAAGGATAGCGTTGAAGCTTTCCTTTATCTTAACGAAATCTCCGCGGAATTCGCCGTCCATTTCAAAGGCGAGGTTTCCCTCGGCGATCATACCGAGCGCTTCGGATATCTGTTCGATATATGTACGAAGCGAGGCAACCGTTTGCGCAAGTGATTCGGAGAGGATACCGACTTCATTCTTCTGCCTGATAACAGGAGTATCGGTAGAAAGGTCGCCGTCCGAAAGCGCTTTAAGTCTTGCTGTAACGCTAATTATCGGGTTTACAACGCCGTTCATGATGATGAATGTGCAGATGAATGCTGCTATAACGAGAACAACGGAGAACACAACGATTATCGTCGTAGTTGTTTTGAGTGTGCCGTTGAAGTCGGATTCAGGTCCGACAAGGATAAGCGACCAGTCGCTGCCCTCGATAGGAGCATACGCAACACGGCTCTTTACGCCGTTGACCATGATGCTTTCGCTGCCCGATTCGCCGCTCATCGCGAGGGACTGTATCTCTGCGATAGCTGCATAGCTGCTGTCGGTTTCCGCAAGGTTGTTGTGGTTCACTGCATTTACAACGTTGTTGATGTCGTTTGAAGCGATCATCGTGCCCTCGGAATTGATTATGTAAGCTGTGGAATTTTCGCTGAACTGTACTGAATTTACAATATCGGAAAGTATCTGTGCATCGTAGTAGGCAATGAGAACGTAGCTTGTAACGCTCGATGTTCCCGATACTGCAATGATAAATTCCGAGCCGCTGCCGTCCTCATAAGGGATAGGTTCTGTAATAGCGATTCCCTTTGATTTCGCCGTCTGATAAACATCAAGGTCTTTGAGTGCCTCTGCGCTTTTAGCGTCAAATCTGTCCGAGCCGATGAAGAAATCGCCCATTTTGAACATCGCGAAATCCTTTACATCGAGCTTATACTCATTGAACATATATTTGAGATAGGACGAAGCTCCCTTTGAAGCGCCGATATTGTCGCTGCAAAGTGTCTTCTGGAAAGCTGTATCGGTCTTAGTTTTGAGCATAGAGATCTTAACGCTTACGTCCGATGCCGCCTCTGTTGTGATAGGTGTGATCATCTGATTAACAGTCGATTTTACGCCTTTTGAAAGCGAAAAATAGTTGACGAACGCAAGCAGCAGGACAACAATGAGCGACATTACGCATACGAAGATAATGAGCTTTGTCTTGATGCTGTTTCGGTTCAGCTTAAAATAGCTGAGATCGAACTTCTTTTTAACTTTTATATCTGACAGTTTTTTATTTTTTTGTAATTTTGACTTTGCCATACCAAAACCCTCCCCATAGGGTGTACATTCTTTGTTATCATTGTACCACTTTATAAAAGCTAATATATCAATTTTCTGTGAATTTTTACAATATATAGAGAAAATGAACGGAATTTTTATGTAATTTGCTTTACTGCGACAAAGTAAAAGAGCCAAACAGATTTAAAAATAACTGTTTGGCTCTTGATTTTTTTAAGCAGAAATCCGTAAAATTTGTTATGCTTATCTCTAAAGAAACGCTGATTAATACGTTTTTGCCATTTTTCAAAATGTTTATGTCAAATTGACATTAAAGACGTAAACTCGTACATTTCTCAAAATGGCAAAACGAACGCTTCGCTTTAATCAGCTTTTTCCTAATCGGAATGTGTACAAAAATCAAGCGAATGTATGACTTTTGCAACAATTTTTTGTCTGCACATTCATTAAGATATCAGCATTAAGCTGCGGTCTTGTGTATCTTACCCGCAACGCGTTTATATATTACCTGTACGACAGGGAGAACAGCCGCGCAGAGTATGCAGTAAACAACAGCCTGAAGCGATATCGCACTGAGTCTGATGAAGAACTGCTCCTTCGTGTTCGACATAAAGCCTGCCGACATAAGTATCGCCGTGTTCAAAAGCAGATTTATCACGAATGAATCGATGAGCCTTGCAACAACAGCCATAACAGCGAGTTTTTTGCCCTCTCTCTTGTAAAGGCATATACCGAATACAAGACCTTCGAGCGCAGCCGTTACGGTGAGAAGCGGGAACGGAGCCTGACCGCTGACAAGACAGCCGATAAGATCGCCTGCGATAGCCGCAAGTGTAGCAGGAACAGGTCCGAAGAACATTCCTACGACCGCGAGCGCGAAAAACGCAACGTTGATCTTGAGGAACGCACCGATCTTGAACGAAAACATATCGAGAATGATGAAAAGTGCAGTCATAAGTCCAGCCATAGCAAGACATTTAGCGCTTTTCAACTCCTTTGCGGAGCTTGTGAAAACAGAAAAAAAGCCTTTCATTTTAACCTCCTTAAAATAGTGCTGTTTGTGCATATCGGGAGGAATGAAAAGCTCCTGTTATGCATTTCAGCGGGATGCAAGAACTGAACCGCAAGCCTTTGAAAGCTTTTCGTTCCGCCGGCAACTCCCCGTCCGTCGGACACTTGTACGCTCAGTTCTCTACTCTGTAAATGCGTATTTCTGCTATAAAAAGTTGATATATTTTATCGACATATAATATTGTATCACTTTTATGTGAAAAAGTCAAGGCTTTTTTTAATGTGTAATTCGTAATGCGTAATGCGTAATTTTTGCAAAGCTGACATTTGTTTGAGAACTGCGAAGCCAAGCAGCTGGTCGAGCTGAGCACAGCTCGTCAGGTGTCCAGAGGGCGGAAGCCCTTTGGTCGCTCTCCGCAGAGAGCGAAATCCCCCAAACTAACAGCACCAAGCTTGCTGCAATAGCAAAATTACTAACAAATCAAAAAGGCGCAATTCACACGAAAAAAGTAAAACGGATATGAGAAATCAGTTCCGTAAACCTAAAAAAGTGAATTGCGCCATTCTATTTTCCTTAAACAAACTATCCTTGCAGATAATATATGCGAACGAAGTGAACATATATTACCTGCAACGTTGTATGAATTGGCTGAACATCATCAACACAGCACCACCGACGACAACGTATGAACGGCGGTGGGATATGTCACTAAAAACAATAAATTTCGGTAGGGGCGGATTCTATATCCGCCCGTTGGCAACCCACAAAATTATGGCGATTTTTAGGACGCATTTTCCATTACACAGAAATGTCATATCTGCGATGGTTGAATATTTTTATAGATGTTTCTTTTTCGGTTGTGACCTATCAGTCGTTTCGTTATGTGAAAACTTTGCTCACTTGCGTTCGCTTGTTTTCACGTTCATATCCCATAGCTGTTCATATTGAGTTGAAGCGTAAATCCACTCACTTCGTTCGTGTATTTACGCTTCAAGGATAGTTTATTTGAGGAAAAAGAATGGCGCAATTCACATTTTAGGTTTACGAAACTGATTTCTCATATTTCGTTCTCCATTATTTGTGTGAATTGCGCCTTTGGATTTGTTAGTGATTACGCTATTGCAACAAAGCGTTATTTGTTAGTTTAGGGTATTTCGCTTCTGCGGAAGCGACAAGGGACTCCGTCCCCTTGACCCCTGCCACCTTTGAAAAGGTGGACGAAACTTTTGCTTGGCTTCGCAACGCCGAACAAATGTCAGCTCCGCAAATAATTACGCATTACGCATTACGCATTAAAGCAACGTTCCCCTCTCCCACGATATCCGCAAGCTTTTCAAGCAATTCTTCGGTTATATTCACGCCGTCGGCTGATTTGGGGCGGACATATTTCTTTATATCCTCAAAATAGAAATTCAGCTTTCCGCTGCCTTTATAATTTCGGCAAAGTTCGGCTGCTCGGGTTATCTTTTCCTTATCCGTACTCATACAGCGGATAAAAAGGCTGCTTTTTGCGGCTAATTCAGCGTACCGCACGGCGGGAATGACCATTTCGGCAAGTATTTTCGGCTCATCGTCCTTATACGAGAGCTTTCCTTTGAGGAAAACTATGCTGTCGGCACGGATAAGCTGCACGCTTTGGGCGTAGACTTCGGGGAAAAAGATGACCTCGCACTCGCCGCCATTGTCCTCGACGGTCGAGAACGCCATTTGCGCGCCTTTTTTCGTGTTATGCTGTTTGACCGAGGTTATCATACATATCAGCTGCACGGGTGTGCCGTCTTTCGGGTGATTTTCCGCGAAAAAGCTGTGTATTGTGTTATGCTTTGCGGCGGCAGAGATAAGCCTGAACTCATCGAGGGGGTGACCTGAGATATACATTCCGACTGCCTCTTTTTCGTACATTAACAGCGTTTTCAGCGGATATTCCTCCGTTCGGTGGAGGTTATCTATCATTGACGGTGCATCGTCGCCTCCAACAGAATCGAAAAAGCTCATCTGCCCTTCGATATTATTGCGCACGTCGGTTTGCAGGACGATGAAAATTCGGTCATAGTTCTCCATCATTTCGCGTCGGTTGAGGGCGAAGCTGTCGAACGCACCGCATTTTATAAGGCTTTCTACCGCCTTTCGGTTTACGTCCTTTCCGCTCATTCTTCGGCAGAATTCATCGAGCGAACGGAACGAGCCGCCCTTTCTCCGCTCCTCAACGATATTGTCGATAGCTGTTCTGCCGAGGTTTCTCACTGCGAGCAGACCGAAGCGGATGCCGTTTTCGTCTGCTGTAAAGCCTGCGCCGCTTCTGTTGATATCGGGGCAGAGTATCTTCACGCCGTTCTTTTCGCAGAGGGCGATATCGTCAATAAGCTTTCCCTGCGAAGCAAGCTCGTTCGTCATGACCTGTGCCATATATTTTTTATAGTAGTGGCATTTGAGGTAAGCCGTCTGATACGCAACGTGGGCATAAGCGGCGGCGTGGGATTTATTGAACGCATACGAAGCGAAACTTGACATCTCGTTAAAAATATCTTCTGCGGTTTCGGCAGGAACTCCGTTCTTCACCGCGCCATCAATGAAAACGTTTCGCTCTTTTTCCATAACGTCAGCCTTTTTCTTCGCCATTGCGCGGCGCACAAGGTCTGCTCTGCCGTAGGAATAGCCTGCGAGCTTTCGGCATATCTGCATTACCTGCTCCTGATAAACGATACAGCCGTAGGTGACGTTCAGGATATCTTCGAGCAAGGGGTGCTTGTAGGTTATCTTTTCGGGGTGACGCTTGTTTTCGATATAGCGTGGGATACTGTCCATAGGGCCGGGGCGGTAGAGCGAAAGCACGGCGATGAGGTCTTCTATCGACTCGGGTTTGAGCCGTTCGAGCACCTGCTTCATTCCCGCGCTTTCAAACTGGAAAACAGCGTCCGATTCGCCTGCGGAAAGCATCGCAAAAACCGCTTTGTCATCGAGCGGAATTTTATCAATATCGAAATTCGGCTCTGTTCGGCGAATGTCCTTGACCGTTCCGTCAATGACCGTTAGGTTACGCAGAGCGAGGAAGTCCATTTTCAGCAAGCCAAGGCTTTCGAGGATATTCATCGGGTACTGCGTTACTATCGCGCCGTCATTTTTCTGAACGGGGACATAATCGCTCACGGGCGCATCGGAGATAACAACGCCTGCCGCGTGAGTTGAAGCATGACGCGGCATACCCTCTATTTTTTTCGCGGTATCGATAAGCTCGTGAACGTCGCTGTCGGACATATAAAGCTTTTTTAGTTCGGGACTGTTTTCGAGCGCGCGGTCGAGAGTTGTGTGAAGTTCAAACGGGATAAGCTTTGCGACCTCGTCCGTTTTCTGATAGGACATTTCCATAACTCGCCCAACGTCACGGATAGCCGCCTTTGCCGCCATTGTTCCGAACGTTATTATCTGCGCAACACGGTCACTGCCGTATTTCCGCACGACATAGTCAATGACAAGCTGGCGTTTTTCATAGCAAAAGTCGATATCAAAGTCGGGCATCGAAACACGCTCGGGATTGAGGAAACGCTCAAAGAGCAGATTATACTTCATCGGGTCGATGTTCGTTATTCCGATGCAGTAAGCCGCAATGCTTCCTGCGCCCGAGCCTCGTCCGGGACCTACGGGGATATCGTGCGTTTTCGCATAATTGACAAAATCCCACACGATAAGATAGTAGTCGGTATAACCCATTTTGATTATAACGTCAAGCTCATATTCAAGGCGCTCTTCGTAAGCTTTCGGCGGAGCTTCACCGTAGCGCTTTTTCAAACCGTCCCTGCAAAGCTGAACGAAATACGCTTTGTTGTCGGTCACGCCCTCGGCTTCGTAACGTGGAAGCTTTATCTTGCCGAACTCGAATTCAACATTGCATCGCTCGGCAATTTTCACGGTGTTTTCTATCGCATCAAGATGATTAGGGAAAAGTCTTGCCATTTCATCGTGCGTTTTCATATAAAATTCAGCTGTCGGGAAAGCAAGCGGCGTTGGCTGGCTGAGCGGCGTGTTCGTCTGAATTGCAATAAGCACACGCTGAACTTTCGCATCGGCTTTGGTGATGTAATGCGCATCGTTAGTTGCGCAGAGAGGTATCCCCGTTTCGGCGGAAAGCCTGAACAGAAGCGGCAGGACGGACATTTCTTCGCGTATGCCGTGGTTCTGTATCTCGATATAATAGTTGCCCTCGCCGAAAATATCGCGGTACAAAAGTGCGGTTTCCTTTGCTTTATCATATTCGCCGTTGGCAAGCAGACGCGGCAGTTCCCCTGCGATACAGCCCGAAAGCGCAATTATGCCCTTGCTGTATTTTTGCAGGACTTCGACATCGACCCTCGGCTTATTGTAAAAGCCCTCGGTGTAGCCGATCGAAACTATCTTCGCAAGGTTGTGATAACCCTCGTTGTTTTCGCAGAGCAGTACAAGGTGATAAGGCTTTCCGTCCAATCCCGAAATTTTATCGAAGCGGGTTCGGGGCGCAACATAAACTTCGCAGCCGATGACAGGCTTTATCCCCTGCGCCTTTGCCTCATTATAAAATTCGACCGCAGCATATAAATTGCCGTGGTCGGTGACAGCGACAGCGTTCTGCCCGAGTGCCTTTGCCCTTGCAACAAGGTCTTTTATACGGCAAGCGCCGTCAAGCAGACTGTATTCGCTGTGAAGATGAAGATTTACAAAATTATCCATAATTTATTCAGCGGTTTCTGTTTCGGTTTCGTTGTATTCCTCGCGGAGCTGTTCGGCAAGCGCGGAGATTCGCTTCAAACGGTGGTTCACTCCCGAACGTCCGAGCGGCTTTTCCAGTTCTTCGCCAAGCTCTTTGAGCGACATTTCGGGAAATTCGAGCCTGACCTCGGCAATTTCGGCAAGGTCGGGCGGCATATTTTCCATACCTATCTTGTCGACTATGTACTCAATGTCAGCGATCTGCTTGTCGGAGGCTTTGAGCGTTCGGTCGATGTTCGCCGCGTCGCAGTTAGCTATTCGGTTCGCCTTATTGCGAACGTCTTTGAGAATTTTCACGTTCATAAGCTCTATCGAGGACATCGTTGCGCCCATAAAGGTGATAAGGTCCTCTATGACCTCGCTGTCCTTCATATAGATAACGTGGTTGCCCTTTCGCTCGGTCGATTTTACGTTGAAGCCTATCTCGCTGAGAAGCTCCGTCAAATCGAGCATAAGGTTATAATACGGCACGGAAAATTCGAGATGATAATCTTTGAGCGGCTCTGAAATGCTTCCGCAGGATAAAAATGCGCCTGCAACGAATGCAAAAACGTCATTATTGTTAATATTTTCTCGCTGTATTCGGTGGATAAGACTGCGGCTCGAAATATGGAAACGGTAGATTATTTCCTCGCGGTCTTCAAGCTTTTCAATGCTCAAAGTGTATAAAACCGTGTTGTTTTTCTTCTCGTTGCTCGAAACCGTCACGACCTTGTGGCGTTCGAGGACATCGTCTGCAAGCTCGCAGAACAAATTGCAGACCATATCGTTCTCCGTCTGGAAAACGATACTGTCTGCATCAAAATTTTTGCAGAAAAGAAGCATCCCATAAAGGCAGGCGAACTTTCTGTCGCGGTCGGTCATAAGGCCGCACAATTCTTTTTTTACAGAATATGAAAAAGACATAGGTATTCCCTTACTTTTTGTTTATATCTCGGTGGCATATCCGACTGCGGACGCCCTTATCCTGCAAATGCTTGAAAATAGCCTCGGCAAAGGTAACGCTGCGGTGCTTTCCTCCGGTGCAGCCGAACGCAATGACAAGCTGACTCTTTCCCTCACGATGATAAAGCGGAATGAGGAAGTCGATAAGGTCGGTGAGCTTTTTCAGCAGCTCCTTTGACTGGTCGAACTGCATAACATAGCCGCTCACGCACTCTTCAAGCCCCGTATGCTCCTTAAGCTCGGGGATATAGAAAGGATTCGGCAGGCAGCGAACGTCAAAAACGAGATCGGCTTCTCTTGCACAGCCGAATTTCGTACCGAAAGACATCACTTTTACGACCATTGAATCGTTCGGATTATCGAGGAAAAGCGTGTAAAGCGTTTCTTTGAGCTGTGCCATTGAAAGGTCGGAGGTGTCTATGTAGTAATCGGCACTTTCGCGCACCGACATAAGCATCTGGCGCTCGGTCGTGATAGCGCGGAGCAGATTGCCGTGCGACTGCTCATCAAGAGGGTGTCTGCGGCGAGTTTCCTTGTATCTTCTTATAAGAACATCGTCGGACGCGTCAAGGAAAAGTATCTTATAGTCAAGTCCGTTTTCCTTGAAGTAGGCAATGCCCTCGTCAAGTTCGAGGAAAAGCTCCCCTCCTCGGATATCGGTGACGATAGCGACATTGTGGATTATCTTATCCGATTTTATGCATATCTCGGCGAACTTCGGGATAAGCTGCGGAGGAATATTGTCAATGCAGTAATATCCGATATCTTCGAGGACGTTTATAACGCCCGATTTTCCCGAACCCGAAAGTCCCGTTACTATGAGAAATTTCATTTTCTGTATTCCTCCCTCTCCGAAATGATGATGGGTTCACATTCAAGCTTATAGCCTGTTTTTTCGGCAACGGTCTGCTTTACCGCCGCAATAACAGCCATTACATCGTCAAAACTTGCACCGCCTCGGTTTATGACAAAGCCGCTGTGCTTTTCGCTGACCTGCGCATTTCCGACCGTGAAGCCTTTCAAACCGCATTCCTCGATAAGCTGTGCGGCATACGCGCCCTCGGGACGCTTGAATGTGCTGCCTGCGCTCGGAAATTCAAGCGGCTGCTTTGAGCGGCGCTTTTCCATAAGCTCACTCATTCTTGCTTTTATGCTGTCTTTATCGGCTTTTTGAAGCTTGGATACAGCCGAAAGTATGACCTCGCCGCTGTCCGTAAAACGGCTGTGACGGTAGGACATTTCCAGTTCGTCTGCGGAATATTCGCGGATATTTCCGTCCTTGTCAAGCGCAGTTACCGAAGCGAGAACGTCTTTCATCTCGCCGCCGTAAGCTCCTGCGTTCATATATACCGCTCCGCCGACACTGCCGGGGATACCGTAGGCAAATTCAAGTCCTCCGAGTCCATTTTCAAGCGCAAAGCCGCAAAGCTTCACAAGCGGAACTCCTGCGAAACAGCGTATCGTATCTTCACCGATCATCTCAGGCGCAGAGCCGTTGATGCGAAATATCGCCAAGTCCGTTTTTCTGTCATCGGCGAGGATATTTGAGCCGCGTCCGAGGACGAAATACGATATATTGTTTTTTGCCGCAAACGGAATAAGCCGCTGACATTTCTGAACAGAATCGAGTTCAAAAAGTGCAGCAGCTTCGCCGCCTATGCGAAAGGTCGTGTAGTCTTTCAGCAAAGGCTTTAATTCCACCTTGCAGCCTGCTTTTTCTGCTTCATCGATAAGAAGCTTCAGGTTGTCATTCATAAATTTTACCCCATAGATAAAAGGTATTTTGCTTTGATCAGCCAAAAATTTTTCCGTGTCTGCTTTGGATATAAGCATAAAGTCTGTCCCAGTCGGCGTTTACGACAAGCTTTTCGGGAAGTCCGATCTCCTCCGCAAGTTTGAGTGATTCCGTCACATCACCGACGATAGTGCAGAAATGCGCGTCCGTGTTTATGACAACGGGTATCTCATATTTCTTGCATATACGGATAATTTCACGGTAGTTTTCACGAGTGTTTTTCCAGAGGATAGTGCTTTCGTTTATCTCGACAAGACGACCGCACTCCTTGAATTTTTTCAGGCATTTTTCATAGTCGAACGGACAAACGACCGTTGCGCAGTGTCCGATAACGTCAACATCGTCATTCTCGGCAAGCTTCAAGTACATATTCGTATGCTCCTCAAAGCTTGCAGGCTTCAGCATATCCTTATGGAAAGATGCGATTATCCAGTCGAGGGCAGCACATTCTTCGTGCGGAAAATCGATATTGCCCTCATAGTCTATTATACTCGATTCTGCGCCGTATATGATCTTTACTCCGTTAACTTCTCTCGGAATTGCCTTGTGGAGATTATGGAAATGCCAAACGTGAGGGCCGTCCGTCGATGCGGGCGTGTGGTCGGTTATTGCAACGGCGGAAAGTCCTTTCTGTGCGGAAACGTCCACTATTTCCTTTATAGTCGAAAATCCGTGAGTTGAAGCGACCGTATGCGTGTGCAGGTCTGCGATTATTTTCATATCAATAAATATCCCACTTTTTAATAGTTTCCTTGTGATCCATTTCAAGACCGAGGTTGTCAAGAAGCTCCTGCGCTGCGTTGTAGCCCATCTTCTTCTGACGGTTGTTCATAGCGGCAACTTCGAGGATAACGGCAAGGTTTCTGCCGGGCTTTACAGGAATTGTTGCGCAGGGAACTTTTACGCCGAGGATCGAAGTGTACTCGCTGTCCACGCCCATTCTGTCATAAACTTTTTCGCTGTCCCAAGGTTCGAGCTCAACGATCATATCGATCTTTTCCGTGACCTTAACAGCACCCATACCGAACAGACGGCGCGCATTTACGATGCCGATACCACGGATTTCAAGGAAGTGTCGGATATTTTCGGGTGAAGAGCCGACAAGGCTTATGTTTGAAACCTTTCTTATCTCAACTGCGTCATCGGCAACAAGACGGTGACCTCTCTTGATAAGCTCAACGGCTGTTTCGCTCTTCCCAACGCCGCTCTCGCCGAGGATAAGCATACCCTCGCCGTAGACTTCGATAAGAACGCCGTGACGTGTTATTCTCGGAGCAAGGTGGAGGTTGAGGAACGCGATGAGCGCTGACATAAAGCTTGAAGTACTCTCCTTTGAGCGGAGGAGCGGAACTTCATACTTCTGCGCGATAGTCACCATTTCGGGGAAATACGGCAGCTCACGGGAGATGATGAGTGCAGGGATATGCTGCGCAAAGAGCATATCAAGGCGCTCTGTTCTCGTCTGCTCGTCAAGCGTTGCAAGGTAAGCGAACTCCATTTTTCCGAGTATCTGGATACGGGCATTGCTGAAATATTCGTAGAAGCCCTGAAGCTGGAGTCCCGGACGGTTTACGTCATTTTCATCTATGAGTATCTTGGAAGCGTCCTGCGGAAGATATATCGCCTCAAGGTTGAATTCGTCAATAATAGCTTTGAGTTCAATGGTAAATTTCTTTTCAGCCATTTTTTTGTTCCTCTTTCATTTTCATCAGCAGAATTTATTGAGATTTGCGTCATATTCAAAGCCTGCGGCGGAAAGTTTCGCCGTAATATCGACTTTGCTTACATCAAGGTCGTCACAAAGTGCGTCAAGGTTTGCGTATTTATCGCGGAGCATAGTGTTCACATAGCTCAGAAGCATAAAAGGGTCATTCGGCAAAGACATTGTTTTCTCCTTAAAGATAGATAACACCGCTGCGGAAAAACCGTAACGGTGTTGTTATGGGGTCTGCCAGACCGCACGGGCATATTCTTTTTCGTTTGGTCTGTCAGAAACCCTTATGTACATTTTTAATAGAGGAACTTCATCAACTTGGACTTTTCGGAAGCGAATTCTTCATCGTCCATCAAGCCCTCATCGTGCATAGCTTTGAGCTTCTTGACAGCTGTCTGGAAGTCCTCGAGCGACATCTTTTCTCCGTCCTTCGGAGTTGGGATATCAACAGCCTTTTCTTTCTTTTCAGCAGGTTTTTCTTCTGCTTTTTCCTGCTTGGGTTCAGCCTTGACAGGTTCTTTTTCAAGTTCTTTCTCAGGCTGCTTCGGAGGTTCGAGTTTATGCATCGGAACGATCTTCGGTTCTTCGATAACGTCCTCGCTTATATCAACTACGCCGATCTCTTCGATAGTTTCGCTTGGGATATATCCGGGGTTCTCGACAGTCTGTGCTTCGGGAAGATCGGAAGTATCGGGGATAACGATCTCATCGAACGAATCAGCGAGAGGAACTTCGGAAGTCTTTTCTTCAGCTGCTTCTTCGAGTATGGAAACATCTGCCTCGGGAGCGGCTTCAAGGATATCGTCGATCTCAACAGCATCGGAGTGCTTTGCAGCGTACTCTTCCTTGACGGGTTCTTCCTTAACAGGCTCTTCTGCCTTTTTCTCGGGAACGATAGGTGTGAAATCGTCCAATCCGAGGATATCGGCAACAGTGAAATCTTCGCCTTTCTTAGCCTTTTTGTCCTTATCCTGTTTATCATAGCCTGCGGTAGCATTGAGGAATTCCTCGTCAGCTGCCTTTTTGAGGCGCTCACGCTCTTTCTGCTTTTCTTCCTCGCTCGGCTGCTTTTTAGGAGCGTGTTTTCTGTCATAGTCAGCCTTTGCATCATTGATAAGGCGCATAATTTCTTCCGCATTCGGGAAATGAGGGAGGATTATTCTCTTTCTTGACGGAACGCCCTTTTCGACCTCATCGCACTGAACGTTGATCGGCTGGCTCTTATTATTGGTATTGATCGAGATCTTTGTGATATCTTCAAGACCGCATACATACTTTCCGTATTCGGGATCGTCTTCCTTAGTTCCCTTCTGAACGCAGATATAGCCTGCGCCGTAAATATGTGCGGCAGTTATGGTAACAGTGATATCGAGCGGCTTTGAAAAAACGCTTTCCTTGTAGATCGTTTCAAAGCTTGCAAGCTTTTTTTCACTGTAAACATTTGTCTGATCGTCCATTTGTAACACCACTTTCAATAATAATACCGGCAGCGATGCAGAAAAAGCTGCAAAAAGCTGTCCGCAAACGTATTATCAAAAATACTTCACAAGTATTATAGCATATTTTCTAACATTAGTCAAATAATATTAATAAAAACAGGTATAGAATTTAGCGATATTTTTTTAGCTATTTATACAAAAATACACTTGGAGTTGTTTTTTATTTTTATGTGGTTTTCCAAAAAGATGATGAGGAATGTCATTCTGTCTGATCTATTATATGTGATTTTCGTCCAAAAATAACAGCCGCAAAAGCCTATTTCGCCGAAAATTCGCGCCAAAAAATATTTTATATGGACAACTGCATAAAAATGATATATAATAAAAGTGCTGCACAAAATCACGCTGAAAGGTTGCTTTGAATGGAACTCAATTATATAAATACGACAAATATCAACTCGGGACTGGAAAACGATGCGGAAGGCTTCATCAGAAGCTCCGAAAATATCTATCAGGATCAGCTTTGCATCGCCGCAGAAAAAATATATATGAACCGTGAGGAACGTCCTCTCGTTCTGCTTTCGGGTCCGTCAGGCTCGGGCAAGACCACGACCGCACTTCGCCTTGCCGCGCTTCTTGGAAATAAAGGCTTGCAGGTACACACACTTTCGATGGATAACTATTTTCTCCCCGCAAGCGCAGGTGATTTTCCCGTTGACGAAAACGGCAAGACCGACCTTGAATCGCCGTACCGACTGGATATACCGATGTTTTCCGAGCATCTTGAAAAGCTTTCAAAGGGCGAACCCGTTGAAATGCCTATCTTCGACTTCACCACGCAGTCGCGCTCGGATTTTATCCCCGTCGCAAGAAAAAGCAACGAAATAATCATCATCGAGGGCATACACGCGCTCAACCCCGAAGTTACGGGCGATTCGGACGATTTCACGACCTGTATGTACGTCAGCGTAAGAACAAGAATACGCACAAAGTATGGTCTTACACTTCACCCGAGAAAAATACGCCTTATGCGCAGGCTCAACCGCGACCGCCTTTTCCGCTGCCGCAGTCTCGAAGATATTTTCGATATGTTTGAGAGCGTCACCAAAGGCGAGGAAAAATACATTATGCCGTACAAAAAGCGCGCGACTATCGAGATCGACTCATTTATCCCATACGAAGCGACCGTTTATGCGAAGATGCTCAGAAATGATATTGAAAACAACCGCGAAGCCTTTGCCGCTATCGAGGACGGCGATGTAATGCTCAAAGTCCTCACCGAGCTTAAACCGCTTTCGGAAGAGCTTGTACCGTCCGATTCGCTTGTCCGCGAATTTATCGGCGGAAGCAGCTTAAATTATTAACCCGCTCAGCTTGTAAAAAAAGTAGGTTACAAAAAAGCACAAATTTCAAAGCAGAGTTTACGTCCACGCTTTTCAAAGGGTGGTGGGTGTCCAGAGGGCAAAGCCCTTGGTCGCACTCCGCAGAGTGCGAAACTCCCCTACACGAAGGCGCTCTGCAAGGGGTGAATTAAAAAACAGTCCAGTGGACTGTTTTTTAAGAGGGGACGCTCTGCAAGAGAAAGCGTCCCTTTGTAAAGCTTTCATTGCAATGGTAATTTTATGATATTTTGTTATTTTGCACAAATGCAGTAACCTCTTTCGACAGACTGAAAGCTTGAACTATTGATTTAATGGAGTAAAAAATGGCAGGAAAATTATATGTTGTCGGAACGCCGATAGGAAATCTCGGCGATATGACCTACCGTGCGGTAGAAACGCTCGAAAAGGTCGATTTTATTTGCGCCGAGGACACAAGAGTGACCTTGAAGCTACTGAATTATTTTGAGATAAAAAACAAGCTCGTCAGCTTTCACGAACATTCGTCAAGACAGATATGCGAGGGCATTGTTTCGCGTATTTTGGACGGTGAGAACTGCGCTGTCGTTTCGGACGCAGGTATGCCCTGCATCTCAGACCCCGGAGCAGACCTCATCGCGCTCTGCGTTGAGAATAATATCGAAACCGAAGTTGTCCCCGGCCCTACGGCAATGGCATCTGCTGTTGCGCTTTCCAACATCTCATCGGCAAGATTTGCGTTCGAGGGATTTTTGTCCGTGACGAAAAAGCAGCGCTACGAGCATCTCAAATCCGTTGCACACGACTCTCACACGCTCGTTTTCTACGAAGCGCCGCACAAGCTTCTCGCAACGCTCAAAGATATGCTTGAATACTTCGGCGACAGAAAAATTTCGCTCTGCCGCGAGCTTACGAAGATACACGAAGAAGTCGTTCGCACGACCCTTTCCGAAGCAATAGAAATGTACGAAGCAATGCCGCCGAAGGGCGAGTTCGTCCTCGTTGTCGAGGGCTGCAAAGAGGAAGAAAGTACCGCTGCACTCACTCTTGAACAGGCTGCCGAGCAGGCGCAGAAGCTCATCGATTCGGGCGTTAAGCCGTCCGAGGCCTGCAAGGAAACAGCGGCTCTCACGGGTTTCAAAAAGAGCGACATTTACAGCTTTATCATAAACGGTGGCAAAGAATGAGAACTCACATTTTCGGCAGCGGCAGCACTCACATCTACATAGGCATAATGAGCGGCGAAGGAAGCGAAGCCGAGGAGGTTTACACTCTCGCAAAGCAGCTTACGGGCGCTGATTTTACGCTTATCGCGTTTGAAACCGAAAACTGGAACGATGAACTTTCCCCGTGGTCTGCTCCTGCCGTTTTCGGTGATGAAGCTTTCGGCGGAAACGCTTCAAAAACGCTTGAAGTGCTGAAGAATGACGTTATCCCGACAGTTGAAAATGAAATAGGCAGACCCGAAAGGCGTTTTATCGGCGGATATTCCCTTTCGGGACTTTTTGCGCTCTGGTGCTGTTATGAATGTGACCTTTTTGACGGTGCGGCAAGCTGTTCGGGTTCGCTTTGGTTTCCAAAGCTTTATGAATATATCGAAAGCAGACCCGTTCCGAGTGGAAAGTTCTATTTCAGCCTTGGCGACAAAGAGCCAAAGACAAAAAACAAGGTCATGTCGGCAGTTGGTGACATGACCTTGAAGATATACAACAAATTCAGCGAAGTGAACGCCGACTGCAAGTTTGAATCCAACAGCGGAGGTCACTTCAAGGACTGTGCTCTGCGGCTTGCAAAGGGCGCAGCTTTTCTTGCGGAATGATTTAATTGAAAAACTCTGCAAAGAAGCTGAAAATTACATTTATTGCGATGATGAAAAAGACTATTTTTATGACAGTCGATACGGCTTTGGCATTTTTCGCCGAGTCGCCGCTTGTGTTCTGATCATTCTGATTTGTCGGGTTGTAAGGCTTGTAACCCTCGGGGATATGTACGCCCTCGCCGCGCTCGGTTCTGTTATAAGTAACTTTATCGTGGGTATGACCGTCGGAATCGCAGTTTATGGCGGCGTTTGTGGAAATGTCATTTTCGCCCCATACGGCAGAGCCGCAGTGCGAACAAAAATCGTCGTCCTTGCTCATTCTATGGCAATTTTTACAGTATGTCATTTTTATCCCCTTTCTTATATCTGTTGTTTTACGGAAAACGGCTGCAAAATCGGTGCAGCCGTTTTTATTTATTTTACTGTAGGGGGACGGGTTTCCCGTCCCGTATTAATGATGCATTTTATACTAAACACCATTTAAAATTTGGAAAAAATCAAGCCGACAATCTTGGATATATGTGATTTCGGCACAGATTTTTTCCTGTATTTTATTGGTGTTTAGTATTATAGTGGTTGAACATTGACAAATACCCTGCTTTTCGGTTATGGAATCTGCCGCTACGCCCCAATGTCATTTTCCTTTTATGTATCACCGTTGTTCAAACAATGTCGGCGTGAAATGCTTATCGCTTCCGCTCTGCACATTTTATGCCAAGGATAGTTTACTTTAGGAAAATAGAATTTGGCGCAATTCACATTTTGGGTTTACGAAACTGATTTCTCATATTTTGTTTTCCATATTTGTTGTGAATTGCGCCTTTTTAGCTCTTACTGATTACGCTATTGCGGCAATGTCTAATTTGTCAGTTTATAGAGTTTCGCTCTCTGCGGAGAGCGACAAGGGACGCTGTCCCCTTGACCCCTGCCACCCTTTAAAAAGCGTGGACGTAAACTTTAGTTTTTGTTCGTGTTCTGTTACTTTTTATTCAGCGAGGAGCTTTTCTGCGCTTGCGATCTTTACTGCGAGGCAGAAGATATCGATAGCCTGTTCAAGCTCTGCGAGCGGTGGGAATGTTGGTGCTATTCTTATATTCTTATCATCGGGGTCTTTCTTATATGGATATGTTGCGCCTGCGCCTGTGAGGACAACGCCTGCTTCCTTACAAAGCTCAACAACACGCTTTGCGCAGCCGTTCAATGTATAAACGGAGATGAAGTAGCCGCCGTTCGGCTTATGCCAAGTGAGAACGCCGAGGTCGCCGAGTTCCTTTTCAAGTGCATTGAGAACAAGTTCAAACTTAGGAGCAATAAGCTTCTTGTGCTGTTCCATTTTAGCCTTGATGCCGTCGAGGTTCTTGAAGTAGCGGACGTGGCGGAGCTGGTTGATTTTATCATAGCTGATATACTGCATACCGAGGATCTTTTCGATCTGTGCGATATTAGCCTTTGAAGCTACCATTACTGCAACGCCTGCGCCGGGGAAGCTGATCTTCGATGTTGAAGCAAATTCAAACACCATATCTTCCTTACCCGTCTTCTTACACTCGTCAAAGATATTGAGGAGAGTATCGGGTGTATCTGTGAGGTGGTGAACGCAGTAAGCGTTATCCCAGAAAATACGGAAATCCTTAGCCTTTGGTGAAAGGTTTGCGAAGCGCTTTACTGTTTCATCGGAATATGTGATGCCGTCAGGGTTGGAGTACATTGGAACGCACCAAATACCCTTGATGGATTCATCTTCGGAAACGAGCTTCTCTACCATATCCATATCAGGACCTGTCGGTGTCATAGGAACGGTTATCATTTCGATGCCGAAGTTCTCGCAGATACCGAAATGACGGTCATAACCCGGAGCAGGACAGAGGAATTTTACCTTGTCGAGCTTACACCAAGGCTTTTCACTGCCGAGAACGCCATGAGTCATTGCTCTTGCAACTGTATCATACATAAGTGAAAGGCTTGCGTTGCCGCCGACGATAACCATTTCGGGGTCAACTCCGAGCATTTCGGCGAAGAGCTTCTTAGCTTCGGGGATACCCGTGAGAACGCCGTAGTTGCGAGCGTCCGTGCCGTCTTCGCACTTCATATCGGACTTGCTGTTGAGTGTATCGAGCATATCCATTGTGATATCGAGCTGATCTGCGCCTGGCTTACCTCTTGCCATATTGAGCTTAAGACCCTTTGCCTTGTAAGCTTCGTAAGCCTTTTCGCTTTCAGCCTTGAATTCTTCGAGCTGTGCCTTGTTCATTTCTTTAAGCAGCATAATGAAATCTTCCTTCCCATTCAAAAAAGTTTTTCCAAACTTCGTAAAATTACACAAATTACAGCTGTTTTTTTAATAATAATTTACTCCCTTGAAAAACAGTTGTACTCCCTGCAAATACATTTTTAGATTCGCGCTATATATTATAATATAGCATTTTTGGAATAAATGCAAGTCTTTTCAAAAGCTTTTGCATATTGTTAATATTCAGTTCACATATTACAGTAAACGTCCCGTTTCAAAAACAAAAAGGCAGCTATGGTCTTCATCGCAAAATCAAAAGACCACAACTGCCGTATTTTTAATAGATAGAACCAGTCGTTCTCGGGAATGGGATAACGTCACGAATGTTGGAGATACCCGTTGCGTACATTATAAGGCGCTCGAAGCCAAGTCCGAAGCCTGCGTGTTTTGCACCGCCGTATCTGCGCAGGTCGAGATACCAGTCGTAAGCTTCCGTGTCAAGTCCCAGCTCGTTCATTCGCTCGGTCAGAAGGTCAAGTCTTTCCTCACGCTGGCTTCCGCCGATAAGCTCGCCCACTCCGGGGACAAGCAGATCGACCGCCGCAACGGTCTTTCCGTCGTCGTTAAGTCGCATATAGAAAGCCTTTATCTCCTTTGGATAATCGGTGACGAAAACAGGCTTGCCATAAATTTTTTCGGTAAGATAACGCTCGTGCTCGGTCTGGAGGTCGCAGCCCCAGAACACGGGATATTCAAACTTTTCGCCGCAGTTTTCGAGCTTTTCGATAGCTTCGGTGTAGCTTACCCTTGCGAAGTCGGAATTTACGACCGCGTTAAGGCGTTCGAGCAAACCTTTATCATAGAAATCGTTGCAGAATTTGAGTTCGTCCGAACACTCGTCAAGGAGCGCACGGAGAACATATTTGAGCATACTCTCGGCAAGTTCCATATCGTCTTCAAGGTCGGCGAAAGCTATCTCGGGTTCGATCATCCAGAACTCGGCGGCGTGTCGCTGAGTGTATGACTTTTCTGCACGGAATGTCGGTCCGAACGTGTAGATCTTGCCGAACGCCATTGCCATACATTCGCCCTCGAGCTGTCCCGAAACGGTCAGCGATGCAGGCTTGCCGAAGAAATCCTGCGTGTAATCGACCGAGCCGTCCTCGTTTCTCGGAATCTCGTTGAGGTCAAGCGAAGTAACACGGAACATCTCGCCAGCGCCCTCGCAGTCGTTCGCTGTGATGAGTGGAGTGTGCGCATAGACGAAGCCGTTTTCATGGAAAAATCTGTGGAGCGCCTGCGAAGCGACCGAGCGCACCTTAAAAGCGGCTTGGAACGTGTTCGTTCTCATTCTAAGATGTGAGATAGTGCGGAGATATTCAAGGCTGTGAGCCTTTTTCTGCAAGGGATAATCGGGGGTAGATGCGCCCTCGACCGTGATGCTCTCGGCGTTGACTTCGAGCGGCTGTTTTGCGTTCGGAGTAAGAACGACCTTTCCGCCGACGGATATTGCCGCGCCCGTGTTGAGGTGTGAAACGGCTTCAAAATCGTCCACCTTTTCGCTCTCGGCAACTATTTGCAGCTGCCTGAAACAGCTGCCGTCCGATATCGACAGGAACGCAAGTCCTTTGCTTACGCGGACGGACTTCACCCAGCCGCAGACGGTGACAGTTGCACCGTTTTCGGGCGCATTTTCATAAAGCTTTTTTATCTCGGTTCTTTTCATTTTCAAAACTTCCTTTATTTATCGCATAAAGATTTGTTTCCCACGCAGGGATATAAAGCTGATGACGGACATACAGCTTCAAATTCGGGTTAAGTTCGAGCAGCTGCAGGGGTATCGCGAACAAGTCCTCGTTGCGGTGGTAAAGCGCGGAAATGACGTTCGCACCGCCGCTGATATGACGTTTTGCACCCTCTATCGCTTCGCGCTCCGAGCCCTCAACGTCCAGTTTTATGAGCGTGACCTGCTCGGCTATTGCATTATCGACCGAGAGCGCAGTCGTTTCTATCTCGCCCTTGGAGGAATTCTGCGACATTCTGCCCTCATTTTTGGTGAAGCGCAAAATCGTGTCCTCGTTCCAAGCGGCGGCGTTGAAAGTCGTTATATCGTGAAGCTCCTCGGTGTTTTTGCAGAGCTTTCGGAAATTTTTCGGGTTCGGCTCAAAGGCGTAGATATGCTCGTACTCGCCTTTTGCCGCTTCGGCGAATTCAAGTGCAGTATCGCCGTTGTATGCGCCGAGGTCAACGTATCTTTCGTTTTTTCCGAGCTTCACAAGCGAAGAATATACCTCGCCTTTGTCCGAGGTGCAGGCGTTCAGATACTCTATTTTGCCGCTTATTTTGAAATTTATCACGTTTTCATAAGTCCTGCGCGAAGCTTCATCTTCAAGCCTTTCATAAACGGCTTCAAACTTATCCTTGTTCTCGCAGAAGTAATCATAGTCGAACAAGCCGCCGCCCGCCACGGGAACATCGGGCGCAAGGAGCAGATGCTTTTCGGCGATGCTGTTCACGCGCTTGTAAAGACTTTCGTAGCCTGCGGCGAATGCAAGAACGATAACAAAATCGTCCACAAGCTGTTCTATCTGCGAAAGCTTATGCACAAGATGTCCCTCAAAGCTGTGTCCTCGGACAAATTCGTCGCTTGCGAAAAAGCCTGCTGTCGGAATATTGTATTTTTCAAAGACGGAGAGTATCTTCAGCGCACCGTCGCCCATTCCGTATATAAAAATCGGCAGGTCGGTCTTTTGCAAAAACTTCCAGCAGCTTTGCGTTTCTTTTATTTCAAGTGCCATTTTCGTCACCCGTCAAATTCGTCATCATCGTTATGGTCACAGTGGCAGTCGTGGTCAGCGATGTCTGCGCCGATCATATCCCTGCCGCGCACTCTGTAGCGGTCGCGTTGGATATCAACGTTTTCTTCGAGCAGTTCCATAAACTTTCTCGGAGCTTTTATCGATTTTACGACCTTAACGGGAGTGTCAACATCGCGGCAGTTTATCGTGACCGTTCCGCAGTCGAAAAGGCGCTCGCCGAATGACAAATTCAAGCTCTTATCGGAAACTCGGTAAAGTTCGATCTCGTCCTCGTGGATAGAGAAGAATCCCGTCTGCGTGATGAACTTCTTTTCGGTGAGGATATAGCGTGTGAACGAAAGCGGCAGACCGAGGAACGTTCTTTTTTTGTCTGTCCATATATAGTCAAAATCTATTCTTGCCATAAAATGACCTCCATAAGAATTTTTCGCATAAAATTCACCTTAATTATAATACAATTAAAAAGATATGTCAACGAAATTCCGAGGAAACCAACTTTTCACGAAATCGAGGTCATTTTTTATGGAAATTTATATCGTTCAGCAGGGCGACACCGTTTCATCTGTCGCCGCGCGCTTCGGAGTATCTCCGCAGAGGATAATTGCCGATAATTCACTTGCGTTCCCCGATGCGACGGCGGTCGGGCAGGCGCTTCTGATACTTATTCCCGAAGTCGTTCACACCGTTCGGAGAGGCGAAACGCTCGAAAGCATCGCCCGTGACTACGAAACAACCGTACGCAGGCTTCGGCGGAACAATCTCGGTCTGACTTCGCGCGAGTATATTTACGAGGGCGAAACTATCGTTATCAGCTACGAAAATGAGCGCTCGGGAAACCTAAGTCTGAGCGGCTTTGTCTATCCGGGAGTGAATCGGAACATACTCCGTCAGGTCGCTTCGTTTGCGGAATATACCATTATTTTCGGTTATGGTTTTACCCCCGAGGGAACGCTTATCATCCCCAACGACAGCGAGGTCGTGAGCATCGCGAAGCAGTACGGTTCAAAGGTGCTTCTTAGCCTTTCGCTCATCAATGCTGACGGCAGTTTTTATTCAGGAAAGCTTGCTCCGCTTCTTACCGATACGGAGTTCCAGAACCGTGTTCTTTCGCAGATGATAGACGAAATAAAGCGCAAGGGCGCAGACGGAATGGACATCGATATGGAGTATATCCCTGCGGCGTACAAGGACGGCTTTTCAGCGTTCGTACAAAATACCGCTGACCGTCTTCACGCTGAGGGTTTGGTGCTGAACATCGACCTCGCCCCGAAAACGAGCGCAAATCAGCAGGGTACGCTTTACGAAGCGCACGATTATCCGTCACTCGGTGCAAGTGCCGATCTTGCGTTTCTGATGACCTATGAATGGGGCTATCAATTTGGTCCACCACTCGCTATTGCGCCGATAAATAACGTCCGTAAAGTCGTTGATTACGCTATAACGGAAATACCGCTTGAAAAGATATATCTTGGTATGCCGAACTATGCATACGACTGGACGCTCCCGTTCATTCAGGGCGAAAGCGCCGCCGAGGTCATAGGCAACCGCACCGCCGCGGCGAGGGCGGCTGAATACAATGTGCCGATACTCTATGACGAAACTGCGCAAAGTCCGTACTACACCTATTTTGACAGCGAGGGACGGGAGCACATCGTCTGGTTCGAGGACGTTCGCAGTGTAAAAGCGAAGCTTGATCTTATCCGTGAATACTCGCTCAGAGGTGCAGGCGTATGGAACTTTATGCGCGCTTTTCCGCAGGCTTATCTGCTTATGGAGAATATGTTTGAGCTGGATGGGTGAAATAAATTCGGAATTCTGAATGCGGAATTCGGAATTATTTTTGCTCCGTAAATTTACCGCAAAAACTGAATTTCGTAGGGCGATTTTTTTCGTCCTGCACCACAAAGTGTTATAATATAAACGAACAGCTCTGTTTTCAAGGAAAATCCTTTAAAAACAAAGCTGTTTTTTTGTCATTATTCGCGATAATTTTGTATGCCGAAAAATCGCTTTGCGATTCGGGACGGGAAACCCGTCCCCTACAATTTTACACACGTTTTACGAAACAAATCCGTGTATTAAATGGGCGGATATAGAATCCGCCCCTACGAAATTCAGTGTTTTGAATTTAATTTGCGGAACAAAACAATTACGAATTACGCATTTCTAATTCCGAATTCGTCAGAAAACGCCTTGCAGCGCGGGACGGGCGACCCGTCCCCTACATTAAATTTTCCGTATTTTTGTAGGTCTTTAACGGACGGATATGTAATTCACACCTACGATTTTCATTATAAACTAACAGAGCAAAATAATTCCGAATTCCGCATTCCGAATTTAAACTCACATTCCGTTCGGGTTCTTCTGTGTGAAGTTCCAGCTGTCTGCGCACATTTTGTCTATATCATACTGTGCTGTCCAGCCGAAGAGCTTCTTTGCCTTATCGGTGTTTGCATAACATTCTGCGATGTCGCCTGCTCTTCTGCCGACGATCTTGTAGTTGATCTTCTTGCCCGATGCTTTTTCAAATGCATGTACAAGCTGGAGTACGCTCGTACCCTTGCCCGTACCGAGGTTTACGGCTTCACAGCCCTTATGCTCGAGGTTATACTTTACTGCGCAGAGGTGTCCCTTTGCGAGGTCTACAACGTGGATATAGTCACGAACGCCCGTGCCGTCAACTGTATCATAGTCATCTCCGAAAACGCTGAGGCACTGGAGCTTTCCTACTGCTACCTGTGCGATATAAGGCATAAGGTTGTTCGGGATACCGTTCGGATTTTCACCGAGAAGTCCGCTCTCATGTGCGCCGATAGGATTGAAGTAACGGAGAAGCGCAACGCTCCAGTCGCTGTCAGCCTTTGCTGTATCCATAAGTATCTGTTCGATCATTACCTTTGTATAGCCGTAAGGATTCGTTGCAGAGGTCGGCATCGTTTCATCGAACGGGATAGGATTGTTCATACCGTAAACCGTTGCGGATGAGGAGAACACGATGTTCTTACAGCCGTTTGCGCGCATTGCACGGATAAGGTTAAGTGTGCCTGTGAGGTTGTTGTGGTAATACTCAACGGGCTTTGCGCAGGATTCGCCTACTGCTTTAAGACCTGCGAAGTGGATAACTGCGTCGATTTCATTCTCTTTGAACACTTTTTCCGTGCCCTCAAAGTCAAGCAGGTCGGTTTCATAGAATTTGAAGTCCTTTCCTGCAATTTTTTTGATTCTGTCAAGTGCTTCGGGTTTTGAGTTGCAGAAATTATCGAGGACTACGATATCATAGCCTGCGCCGAGAAGCTCAACACAGGTATGGCTTCCGATAAAGCCTGCGCCGCCTGTAACAAGGATCGTACTCATAAGATATAACTTCCTTTCAGAAATAAATTCTGTTTTTATTTTATCACCAACTTGGCTTTAAGTCAATAAGAACGCTGAAAATATACCGAAAAACACCGCTTCCCCGTGATAAAATTTACCACGGGAAAACGGTGCTTTTCCTGAAAAGGAGAGTTTGTATAAAAAGTGGGTCGAAGTAAGCTTATTCCGCGTTTTTGAGCGCTTCGCTCTTGGAAACCTTTGAAACCTTTCTCATCTGGAGGATCGCAACGACTGCATAGCAGACAAGTCCGACTGCGACCGTGACAACGTATGTCATCGGGTTGATCGAGCATGGGATATATCCCGTCATCATTGTGTAAAGGTAACCCTTGAATATCGCTTTCATTGAAACATCGATGAAAGGAACTGCTATGATAAGTCCGACAATGACTGCGATAGAGGTCGAAGCGATGTAAAGTCCGCCGATCTCGCTGTTTTTATAGCCGAGTATCTTCGTCATCGATATCGACTGGAAATTTCTCTCGATGACCTGCTTGCAGAGGACGTAAATAACGATGATATCAAACAATGCGCCGAACACTTTTAAAAGGTTCATCATACTGCCCATCGAAACCATAAGCTGGTCGGAGAGCTTTGTATAATCATCGGCTGAAATAACTGCGGCAACATCATCTTCATCAAGCTCTGTGAGTTCAACATCGGAGAAATAACCCGTAAAGTAGCCGCTCTTGTTGCCGAATGTCCTGTTGAAGTCGTCGATATTCATAAATATCGCGAGCGATGAGCTGTAGTCATAAACTCCGCCGACTTCTATCGTATAGGAGCTGTCGCGCTTGTATTTTTCGTCAAGGGTAATGCTGTCACCTGCTTTGATGCCGTATTTTTCGCTTATGCCCGTTGAAATGAGTGCCTTTCCCTCGGGGATCTCCGAATGGATGTAGCGGCTGTCTTTTTCAACGCCGTAAACGGTGAAGCCGTCCGTGAGGAAGCCTTCCTTTGAATAATCAAAGCTTGCGGAGGCGAATTTTTCCGCAGAAAGGTTGTCGATCTCGTCGGTTTCTTCATAGTCATAGAGTATATACTGATACTCGCTTATCATATCCTTGACAACGTTTGCCTTGTATTCGTCCATCATTCTCGGCATCATATCACCGAAGCTGATAAGAACTGCGCCGAAGAGAATTCCGACTATCATTACGATATATCCGGGGAGATTCGTGAAGAAAATTCTCAGGCTGAATCTTGTCATAAACGGTATCTTCGTGTTAAGGCGCATTGCCTTTTTGTTGGAATTCTTTTTAAGGTCGTGACGGAGGAACTTGAGAGGACTCAATTTGAGCTTTGAAGCAAGTACCGTAAGGTTTATTATCAGCATAAGAACTATCGGAACAACGGTCGAAAGCACGAATGCAGACGGATCCCAGACGGTTTTATATGTCGTAAGCGAATACGACCCGAGGTAAAGGCCCACGCAGAAATCCTTCATAGCTGTATAGCCGATGACATTTCCGACAACTGCCGAAATGAGCGTAACGATTATCGGAAGAAGCATATAATGTCGGATAAGCTCGCCCTTTGTATATCCCGAAGCACGGAGAGTACCGATAACACCTGCTTCGGCAACGATAGTGTTTGAAATAGTTACCGCGAAGATGAATGCAATAACGGCGATCATCATATATACCATTACCATTGTTCCCGCTTCATCGCCGCCGATATCGTCAATGGAGAAATTTACACCCTGATTGAGATATCTTGGGATATAATTATCAACGGTGATAATGTCCGTCTGGTCTATCTCGTCCTCGAATTCTTCATCATCGGGCATTTCAAAATCTTCGCCGTTTATCTCGGCTTCAACGCCGTCCTCAATAATTCCGAAGAGGAAATCATCAAGCTGAACGGAAAGGTCTTCTCTCTTCGGCTTTTCAACGGAATCGATATACCGATCCTTAAATTCGTCCTCGGAGGGAGCTTCATATTCCTCGCCTTTTATTGCAGCGGCTACGGAATCTTCGATTATCTTGAATGTGAAATCATCTGTTTCTACCGAAAGTTCGTCCTTTGTCGGCTTCTTGACGGAATCGAGGTATTCGTCGATGAACTCCTGCTCGGTAGGACCTGCGTAAGCTGTTCCTGTCATCATTGCTTCAACGGACTTTTCGATAACGCCGAATGTAAAGTCGTCAACATCTATAGAAAGGTCGGATTTAGCAGGCTTAACACCGGTTGAAGCATAGAGCATACCATACTCTTCCGCACCCTTGGTGATGTTCTGAGTTACCTCTGCGACCTTTTCTTCGATAGACTTCTGATAGATGCTGCCGTATTCCTCTGCGCCTTTTTCAATGGCATCGGTGAGGCTGTTTACCTTGTCCTCAAAGGACTTTTTGTAGATATCGGCATATTCTTCCGAAGCCTTTTCAAGCTTGTCTGTGAGTTCGTCTATCTGCACCTGAACAATTGCTTCGTCATAATCGGTGAGCTCATCTTCAATAAGATCAAGGAACTTGTCGGAGCGGTCTGCAGCTTCGATATCATCTGCATAAGCTTCGTTATAGAGCCAAGCGTAGTTGTATTTGAGGTTCTTGCTTTCGACAGCTTCAAAGCCGCTGTCGGTCATTACTGCGATAGAGAAATTGATCGAGTCGAACATCGAGTCGGTGTTGCTCTCAAAAAGTGTGCTGTAGTTCGGAAGAGCAACAAAACCCGTTATGGCAAGAGCCTTGCCGTTGAGCGTTATCGTATCGCCAACGTTGATATCGTTATTCTTTGCGAAAACACGGTCAATAGCAATTTCATTATCCTTTGTCGGCAGTTCGCCGCTCAATAAGCACGGGTTGTTGAGCGCATCGGTCTGCTTGTAAACTCTGACGGTTGCGCCCGTTTCGGCGGTGTCTTCGTCAAAATAAAAGCTGTCATAAAATTTTAAGTCTGCACCGCTTTCAAGCTTATCTTTAAGCTCATCGGGGAGCGCTTTATCGAATGTGATATGTCCGTCCTCAATGTTGTAGAGGTCGAAGCTTTCATAATACGCCGCTTTAAGGCTCTCATTTCCGACTCTCATACCCGAGCATATCGAAATGAGCAGCACCATCATAACAAAAATAGCAATATACTTTGCGGCATCTTTCGCGAACTCACGCGGCAGACGCTTTGTAAGGGGATTTCTCATCTTCGTTCCTCCTTACCAGTCAAGCTCTTCGGCAGAAAGCTTATGCTCGTTGCGGATCTCTTTTCTTATCATTCCGTCACGAAGCTTTACTACCTTGTCTGCCATATCCTTTATTGCTTCATTGTGCGTTACCATTATTACGGTCGTGTTGTACTTCTGATTTACCGTTTCGATAAGCTTCAGAATTTCCTTTGAGGTGTTGTAGTCGAGCGCACCCGTCGGCTCATCGCAGAGGAGGATATCTGGGTTCTTTACGATAGCTCTGCCGATAGAGCATCTCTGCTGCTGACCACCCGAAAGCTGGGACGGAAGCTTGTGACGATGCTCATAAAGTCCAAGCGTTTTCAGTATCTCGTCAACATCGAGCGGCGAATCGCTCAGATATGCGCCCGTTTCAACGTTTTCCTTTATGTTGAGGTTCGGGATAAGGTTGTACATCTGGAAAATGTATCCGAGATGCTTTCTGCGGTAGTTTGTGAGTGCCTTTTCGTTCATATTTTCAGTCTTTTCGCCGTTAATGGAGATATAACCCGAATCAGCATCGTCAATTCCGCCGATTATGTTAAGGAGCGTGGATTTGCCGCTGCCCGAAGGTCCGAGAAGAACGCAGAATTCGCCCTTTTCGATGCCGATGCTTATCCCCTTGAGCACCTCAACCTTGCTTTCACCGCTTCCGTAGCTTTTTTTGATATTGTTTATCTCAATAAACATTCTCTTCACCCTTTCATTCCCTTTAAGGCTTTTCCTGCCCGAAAAATTCACTTTTCGCCATTGCTTTATTAAGTTAGCATGGACTAACTTGCGTGTGTTTTTTATACCTTTGCTTTCTTTCCCGTAAAAAACAAAGGTTTGCATTAGCAATGGCTAACTGTATATTATTTTACCATATTAAGCCTTATCTAACAAGGTTTAATATACACAAACTTGAACGTTTAAGTTATTTTTACTTTGTTGGATTTATACTAATTTTTAAACTGAAAGTGTACAAAAAATCAAGCAAAAGCTCGTAGCTGTTTAACAGCTTTATATGGGTTTTGCACCGATTTTTTGTCTACACTTTGATTAAAAATTAGTATTACACGAGCGCATTACCCGAGTGTAACATCAAGTATCATCATCACCGCAAAGCCTACCGCAAATGATACCGTTCCGATGTTGGAATGTTCACCCTCGGACATTTCGGGGATAAGCTCCTCGACTACGACATATATCATCGCACCTGCCGCAAAGCTGAGAAAATACGGCATTGCAGGGATTATGAATCCTGCCGCAAGTATCGTCAGCACTGCGCCGATAGGTTCTGCTGCGCCCGAGATAACACCCCAGACGAACGCTTTCCCCTTGCTCATTCCCTCCGAACGGAGCGGCATAGAGATTATCGCGCCCTCGGGGAAATTCTGGATTGCGATGCCGACCGAAAGCGTAAGCGCCGCAGCAGCCGTCATATTCTGTCCGCCGTAGATAAGTCCAGCATAGACCGCGCCGACAGCCATTCCCTCGGGGATATTATGTATCGTCACCGCAAGCAGAAGCATTGTATTTTTGGAAAGATGCGAACGTACACCCTCCGCTTTGTCGCTGTTTAAATGCAGATGCGGAACTAAGCCGTCGATAAGAAGCAGCACGAAGATACCGATAAGAAATCCTACCGCCGCAGGGACAAACGCAAGCTTCCCCATTTTTTCCGACTGCTCTATCGCAGGGATAAGCAAGCTCCACACCGAAGCCGCCGTCATAACGCCTGCCGCAAAGCCGGTCAGTATTCGCTGAACGGTGCGGTTCAGACCGCCTTTCATAAACAATACGCACGCAGAGCCGAGCGATGTTCCGATGAACGGTATCGCAAGTCCGCGCACAACATTTGAAATTTCCATATTGTCACCTCTCTTAAATCAGTTACCTATCGCTAACTGATTTTATTATAGCATCTGTATATCTTTCTGTCAAGGGAAAATATAGCGTAACCGCAGTATTTGAACATAAGCTATTGTAGGGGACGGGTTTCCCGTCCCGCAGTCACCAATACCGTTTAAGAAGTGGGACGAGCGACCCTCCCCTACGGAAATATGGCTATTTCCAATAAAATTTCTCCCCAATAAACTTCGCCAAACTGTCCGTTTCAAAAGATAAAATCCTGCCGAAAAAATTTTTTGAAAAAAATTGAATGTTATGCTTGACTAATTAGGGGGTTATGTGTTAGAATATAAACACGGTTAGCAACGGCTAATCGGATTGAGTATAAGAAAACGCCTATCAAAAACTATGACTCCTTTATTAGTAAATGAACGGCAATTTCTATAGGGCATACTCCTTCGTAACATTTAAAGTCATATCCGCTTTGATACTGCCTTTTCCTCGTCCGTTAAGACAGTATAAAAAACCTCCCTGCGCAGATATTGCACCTGCATACAACGGAGATGCGCTGCTATCGCAATTCCGACCGCAATATCTGCAAAAAGCGGATATCATTTACCAAAAATCAAAAAGGGCACGGTTCATTTTCCGAACCGTGCCTTTTTTATAGATTTACTTTTCCTTATTGGGTAAAAGCTTTGTCATGCTCTTTGCACATATCGCCATTGTTGAAGCGTTATGCAGGAACGCTGATGTTCCCGGTGCGATTATTCCGCAGAAGCCCGTGAGGAGCAATGCAGAATTGAACCAGAGTATGAAGCGGTAGTTCTTATGTATTCTTTCCATAAGAAGCTCGCTGAGTTCACGCAGACGGACAAGCTCTTCAAGTCCCGTTCCGCGGAGGGTTATATCCGCAGCTTCCTTTGCGATATCCGAAGCGTCGCTGACGGCTGCCGAAACACTCGCTGCGGCGAGTGCAGGTGCGTCGTTTATGCCGTCGCCGACCATAACGACCTTTCTGCCGTCCGCTTTGAGTTTTTCTATCATACCGTGCTTGTCTTCGGGAAGCACCTGAGCATAGAACTCAGTTATGCCGAGCTGCGAAGCAATCATCTCCGCTGCCTTTGTGCTGTCGCCCGTGAGCATTATAACGTTCTTGAAGCCGCTCTTTTTCAGCTTTTCAACAACGTCCTTTGCTTCGGCTCTCGGAGGATCAGCAATGCAGAGTGCTGCCGAAAGCGTATCGCCGACGGCAAGATATACTACCGAGCAAGCGCCCGACTGTTCATCTATCTTCTCCTGCTGCTCCAAGGTTATATCGATGCCCTCATCTTCGCAGACAAAGTGTTTGCTGCCGATGATAGCGCGTTCGCCGTTGAGCGTTGTTGCGATACCGTGAGCAACGATATAGTTGACCTCGGCGTGTTCTTCCGCGTGGTCAAGTCCCTTATCAGCGGCAGCTTTTACGATAGCCTTTGCTACGCTGTGAGGGAAATGCTCTTCGAGGCAGGCTGCGATCCTGAGCGCCTCGTCCTCGGAATATTTTCCGAACGGGATTACCTTTTCGAGAACGGGCTCTGCGTTTGTGAGCGTACCTGTCTTGTCGAATACTATTGTATCCGCCGAAGCAAATTCTTCGAGATATTTTCCGCCCTTTACGGTGATGTCCATATCTGCGGCTTCTTTTATTGCCGAGATGACGGCAATAGGCGTTGAAAGCTTTATCGCGCATGAATAATCGACCATAAGCACGGAAACCGCCTTGGTGATGTTCCGTGTGAAGAGCAGTGCAAGACCGAAGCCGATAAAGCTGAAAGGGACAATGCTGTCCGCAAGCTTTTCCGCACGGCTCTGAACGCCTGCTTTGAGGTTTTCCGAATTGTCGATAAGCTCTATTATCCTGCTCAGTTTTGTACCCGAGGAGAGCTCTCTTACCGTAACGGCAACGCTGCCCTCTTCGACTACTGTGCCAGCAAAGACCGAGTTTCCGACCGTTTTCATAACAGCGAGCGGTTCGCCCGTCATTGCGGCTTCGCAGATATAAGCTTCACCCTCGGAGATCTCACCGTCTACGGGGATAACGCTGCCCGTGCGGACACGGATAACGTCGCCCTTTTTCAGCTCGGACATTGGGATAAGCACATCTGCGCCGTCCTGAACGAGCCATACCTTGTCGGCTTTTACTGCAAGGCTGTCTGCGAGTGCGGCCTTCGTTCTTGCTCTCGTATAATCTTCGAGAAGTCCTGAGATATTCAGCAGGAACATTATCGTGCCTGCGGTCTTGTAGTTCTTCTGGATAAGGCAAGCTCCTATCGAAGCACCGTCCAGCACATCGACCGTGAGCTTTCCGTCAAGCAGGGTCTTTATGCCCTTTAAGACATATTTAAGTCCCTTGTAAATGATGATGTACTTTCTTATGCACATCGGCAGAAAAAGCTTTGAAGCGAACTTTTTCAGTGTAACATCAAGGATACTGTCCTTGAATTCGCGGTCTATCTCGGCGATGCTGTAGTCCGAGCCAACGGGGATCATCTCCATTTTTCTCGGGTCAAGGCTCGAAACGAGCTTTATTACATCGCTTCGCGAACCGTCTTTATAATAGATAAGTATGCCGCCGTTTTCGCTGCGTATCTCCGCATCGGTAACAAAAGCTTCGGACGTGATGCGCTTGTAGATGCTGTATTCCAGTTCCTTATCGAACGCAAAGCCGCCGCAGCGGAATCTTATACGGCGCGGTTGGTCATAAACTATTTTAAAGTTCATTAGTCATCAAGTTCTTCCTGATCAATTCCTGCTTCGGTCTTTGCATCATAGCAGATGTCCGAAGCTTCGTCCTTCATATTCTGGAAAGCTTCCTTTGCATCGTGAGAAAGCTTCATTCCCTTTGCAAGTCCCGAAACAGCGAGCTGACGGGTCTTCTTAGCTGTGAGGATCTTCTTGCCTACGATAACTGCTGCTGCACCGCCGAGAGCGCAGAGAAACTTCTGATTTTTGAAAATGTTAGCCATAATAAAACACTCCTTGATTTATATTTTTGACCGAAAACGCCCGAAAAAGCCAAGTAAAGCCTTATGTTTTCAGGTCTGACATTTTTCTGTATCATTCGATCAAAATTTCTTACTAAAATATTATACTAAAAATTTTTTTCTTGTCAAGAGTTC
>CALANW010000166.1 GCA_937926145.1 uncultured Ruminococcus sp.
ATAAGAGACAGATATAATATAGTGTTATAAGAAGAGGCGGAAATAAAAGTCTTTTAGGAAAATTCTGAAAAAAGCTTGACAAGCCTGCCTAAATCTGATATAATACTAATGTTATCCTTGCTCATACTAATTTGATGTGTGAGTAAATCCAAGAGGAGGTGTATTTATAATGGCAAAGTTAAACGAATCTTACGAGGCCATGGTAATCTACAGCTTGACAAACGGTGAGGACGCTGCTAAGGCTCTTATCGAAAAGTTCAAGGGTATGATCGAAGCTAACGGCACACTCGAAAGCGTTGACGAGTGGGGCAAGAAGAAGCTTGCTTACGAGATCGACGACCAGGCAGAGGGCTATTACGTTCTCTACACATTCAATGCAAAGCCTGAGTTCCCTGCAGAATTCGAGCGTGTACTCAAGATCACAGACGGCGTTATGCGTTGCCTCGTTACTGTAAAGTAATGAGCTTTTGAAAGGATAGGTTATTATGCTTAATAAAGTTATCCTCATGGGCAGACTTACTGCAGATCCCGAGCTCAGACAAACTCCTAACGGAGTCAGCACTTGTCGTTTTACTGTTGCTGTTGACAGAAATTTTGTTCAGCAGGGTCAGGAAAGACAAGCTGATTTTATCACAGTAGTTGCATGGCGTCAGACAGCTGAATTTGTCAGCAGATATTTCACCAAGGGTAGAATGATCTGCGTTGAGGGAAACCTCAGAACGAGCAGCTACGATGACAGAAATCATCCCGATGTCAAACACTATGTAACTGAAGTATATGCCGATCAGGTTTACTTCGCAGGTGATAAAAATCCTAATGCACAGCAGGGAGGATATAATCCTAACCAGCAGTACAGCCAGCCACAGCAGTTCGCACCGCAGCAGAGCTATCAGCAGTCTGCACAGCCACAGCAGCCTCAGAATAACCAGCAGGGTTTCTCTGTAGGCGACCTTAGTGATTTTGAAGAAGTGATCGGAAACAATGAATTGCCTTTCTGATCGCATCACTAATTTTTGATCATATTTTAAACAGGAGGTTATTATCATGGAGAAAGATAGAGAGAGATCTCCTCGCGGCGGCATGAAGAGAACCCGTAAAAAGGTTTGCATGTTCTGCGCTGACAGAGTAGAGAAGATCGACTATAAAGATGTTCAGAGACTTAAGAAGTGCATGACTGAAAGATCTAAGATCCTTCCAAGACGTGTAACAGGTACTTGCGCATACCACCAGAGAGAGCTTACAAAGGCTATCAAGAGAGCAAGATACATCGCACTCGTTCCTTATGTTTCTGACTGATTTAAGTTAAAAACAACAGATCCACTTCCGATTTTTCGGAGGTGGATTTTTTTATGCTTCCAAAACTGACAATAGGGGAGTGTCGTGTATCAATATTGAACGTATAAAACGTAAAGACATATAAAAAGGCTGTACAGCTCAAAACTGTACAGCCTTTAAACTTATGAATTATACATCAAGCATACGCATTAATTAATACATTCCGCCCATGCCTGCTCCGGGTGCAGCTGCAGGTGTTTCTTCCTTGATGTCAGCAACAAGGCTCTCGGTTGTAAGAACCATAGCTGCAACGGAAGCTGCATTCTGGAGTGCAGAACGTGTAACCTTTGTCGGGTCAACGATGCCTGCAGGGATCATATCACCATAGGTCTCGTTGTAAGCATCAAAGCCGTAGCCAACCTTTCTTGAACGAACGATCTTGTCAAGAATTACGCTGCCCTCAAGACCTGCGTTTGCTGCGATCTGACGGATAGGTTCTTCAAGTGCCTTGAGAACGATGGAAGCACCTGTCTTTTCATCACCGCTGAGTGAGGAAACAAGCTTTGTTACAGCAGGCATTGCATTGATGAATGCTGTGCCGCCGCCTGCTACGATACCCTCTTCAACAGCAGCCTTTGTAGCGGAGAGCGCATCTTCGATACGAAGTTTCTTTTCCTTCATTTCGATCTCGGTTGCAGCACCAACTCTGATAACAGCAACACCGCCGCTGAGCTTTGCAAGTCTTTCCTGAAGCTTTTCCTTGTCGAACTCGGAAGTTGTTGTTTCGATCTGTGCCTTGATCTGGTTGATCCTTTCCTTGATGTCCTGCTTGTTGCCTGCGCCGTCAACGATAACTGTGTTTTCCTTTGTGATCTTGACCTGCTTTGCCTGACCGAGCTGTTCCATAGATGTGTCGGAAAGTTCAAGTCCGATCTCGGAGGAAATTACCTGACCGCCTGTGAGAATTGCAATATCCTGAAGCATTTCCTTACGTCTGTCGCCGAAGCCCGGAGCCTTAACAGCTACGCAGGTGAATGTGCCTCTGAGCTTGTTTACGATAAGGGTGGAAAGAGCTTCGCCCTCAACATCTTCTGCAATGATAACGAGCTTCTTGCCTGTCTTAACGATCTGTTCAAGAAGCGGGAGGATTTCCTGGATAGAGGAGATCTTCTTGTCTGTGATAAGAATGTAAGCGTCATCGATAACAGCTTCCATCTTGTCTGTGTCGGTTACCATATAAGGTGTGATGTAACCTCTGTCGAACTGCATACCTTCAACAACTTCGGAGTATGTTTCAGCGGTCTTGGATTCTTCAATTGTGATTACGCCGTCAGCTGTGACCTTTTCCATAGCTTCTGCAATGAGCTTGCCGACATTTTCGTCAGCAGCGGAGTTTGCGGCAACGCTTGCGATATCGTCAGAGCCGGAGATCTGAACGGAGTTAGCCTTGATAGCTTCAACAGCAGTGTCAACAGCCTTTGCCATACCCTTACGAACGATCATCGGGTTTGCGCCTGCTGCGATGTTCTTCATACCCTCTCTGATAAGAGCCTGAGCAAGAAGTGTAGCGGTCGTTGTACCGTCACCTGCTGCATCGTTTGTCTTTGTAGCAACTTCCTTAACGAGCTGTGCACCCATATTCTCAAATGGGTCTTCAAGTTCGATCTCCTTTGCAATAGTAACACCATCGTTTGTGATAAGGGGAGCGCCGAACTTCTTGTCGAGAACAACGTTCCTGCCCTTAGGTCCGAGTGTGATCTTTACTGTATTTGCGAGCTTGTCAATACCTGCCTGAAGCGACTTTCTTGCTTCTTCGCCGTAAGCTATATTCTTTGCCATATAAATCAATCTCCTTGTAATAAAATATCAGATGAAATTATTCAACAACTGCGAGGATATCGTCCTGACGGAGGATAGTGTATTCCTGACCGTCGATCTTTACCTCTGTGCCGCTGTACTTGGAAATGAGGACTTTCTGACCCTTTTTAACGATCATCTTGACTTCCTTGCCGTCAACAACGCCGCCCGGTCCAACTTCAACGATCTCTGCGATCTGTGGCTTTTCCTTAGCCGAACCTGCGAGGATAATACCGCTCTTGGTGGTTTCCTCAGCCTCGGTCATCTTAATTACAACTCTGTCTGCAAGTGGTTTGATAGTCATTTAAGACTCCTCCTTATATTATATAGTATTAGCAATGTTATCATCACTCTGTTAGCACTCTTACTTCCTGAGTGCTAAATATATTTTACCATATTCATATAGAAAATCAAGAGCTTTCACATATTTTTCTCAAAACTTTAGCAATGTGCACAATTAATTCTATAAATATGCTTGTTAAATATAAAATATGTCAAATACTTGAGCCTTTTTACGGTTAGGTTTTATTAGCACTCAATATATTGCCTGCTTTTATATAAATAATACTATTATAGAATAAAAAACTGCCGCCCGAGCATAAACCCGAGCAGCAGTCCATATAAATTCATGTTTCCGAAGCAATTACTTCTTGTCAGCGATAACATCAACGCCCGGGAGTACCTTGCCTTCGAGGTATTCGAGGGAAGCACCGCCGCCTGTGGAGATGTGGCTCATCTTGTCGGAGAAGCCGAGCTGGATTACAGCAGCAGCAGAGTCACCGCCGCCGATGATTGTTGTAGCGTCTGTATCAGCGAGAGCCTGAGCAACAGCGATTGTACCTGCTGCAAGTGTTGGGTTCTCGAATACGCCCATAGGTCCGTTCCAAACAACTGTCTTAGCTGTCTTTACAGCGTCAGCGAAGAGAGCTCTTGTCTTTTCACCAATATCAAGACCTTCCTTATCAGCAGGGATCTTGTCGGAATCAACAGTCTGAACTTCGATAGGAGCATCGATAGGATCAGGGAAACCTGCAGCAACAACTGTGTCGATAGGAAGAAGAAGCTTCTTGCCGTTCTTTTCAGCCTTAGCCATCATTTCCTTGCAGTATTCGATCTTTTCATCGTCAACGAGGGAAAGACCAACTTCGTAGCCCTTAGCCTTGAGGAATGTGTAAGCCATACCACCGCCGATGATGAGTGTGTCGCACTTTTCGAGGAGGTTGGAGATAACGTTGAGCTTGTCAGCAACCTTAGCGCCGCCGAGGATTGCAACGAAAGGACGAACAGGGTTCTCAACTGCATTTCCGAGATACTGGATCTCCTTCTGCATGAGGTAGCCTACTGCTGTTTCCTTTACAAACTTTGTAACTCCTGCTGTGGAAGCGTGTGCACGGTGAGCAGAACCGAAAGCGTCCATAACGAATACCTGATCGTCAACGAGATCAGCGAGTTCCTTGGAGAGGTTTTCACCGTTCTTTGTTTCATCAGCGCCTCTGAATCTTGTGTTCTGGAGAACAACGATGTCGCCGTCAGCCATTTCAGCAACAGCCTTCTTAGCGTTCTCACCAACTACTGTATCGTCAGCTGCGAAAGTAACCTTAGTGCCGGGGAGAAGTTCTGCAAGTCTGTCTGCAGCGGGCTTGAGGGAGAACTTGTCCTCAGGACCATTCTTAGGCTTGCCGAGGTGAGAGCAAAGTACAACCTTGCCGCCGTCAGCTACGAGCTTCTTGATTGTAGGAAGTGCAGCTGTGATTCTGTTATCATTAGTGATCTTGCCGTCCTTGAGAGGAACGTTGAAGTCAACTCTTACGAGTACCTTCTTACCCTTTACGTTAATGTCGTCAACCGAAACTTTGTTTAATCCTGCCATTGGTATGACATCCTTTCGTAATAAATTTGATTAGAGCCTAAGACCGAACGCTGACGTATTAAACCGTTCACGCTCAAAAGTCCTAAACTATACAATACTATTTTATATCATTTCGGCAGATTTTTCAAGCCCTTTTGCAAAATTTTTATATAAACGGCTGATAATTTTATCTAAGATCGGTGTAACTTCGTAAAATCAAGCTTTGTTAAGCTTTTCACAAAGCTTCTTTATCACCTCGGCGAAGTAAAATTTCACTTCGTAGTTTTCGGGGTCCTGCATAAGTTCAAGCTCCTCAGCTGATATAGCACCGTTTTCGGCAGCGAGTGAAAGAACTTCGTCCGTATTCGTCACCGCAGGTAAACAAAGAGCAGGGAACATCACGCACCACCAGTTTTTGCCCTCACCCTCGCCGATGATGACCCTGAGCGCAGAATAATCACCCTCGGGAAGCTCCGCACTTCCGTAAACGCGTCTGTCGAAATGAACAGTTCCAACTTCGCAACGCACGGGATAATCATAACCCGAAGCAGCGATCTCCGAAGCCGCAGCAGCCTCAAAAAGCTGAATATTTTCCTCCGAAAGACGCTTCGCATCAGCCGCCGAAACAGCACCGCCGAAAATATCGGCACTCGCTTCAAGTACAGCATTCCTTACACGAAGCTTCAAAGCCTGATCTTCGTCCGAATCCGAGTTTGCAATAACGTGCAGACGAAAAACGTCCTCGGTTATGCCGCGCCTGCTCTCCGCAAAAGCGCATATACCCTCGCAGAATACCGTCGTGATAAATCCAATAAGTAAAGCTGCCTGAATGATAAATTTTTTGCTCATGAATAATGACCGTCCTTTTGCATATCATATTTGTTTGAGCATATATTTGACGCAAAATCGCAGTTTTATTCATTTTGGAAAATATTTTTTCAAAAACCCTTGACAAACGTGTTTTTTTGAGCTATAATATATAAGCGTTCTGAAATTGTGAACGTGCTAACTTAGCTCAGTTGGTAGAGCACATCCTTGGTAAGGATGAGGTCGTCAGTTCAAATCTGATAGTTAGCTCCATTTGAGAAGTCGTCCCGAGTCTGCATAGGGGCGGCTTTTTCTTTTTATTGATTTAAAATTGTGCAGAAATATAGGTATTTAAGGCGGTGCAGTGTGAAAAAAGTATTGAGTATAGCTTTGAAAGTAATATTGATAATCATTGCAGTGATTGTTTTATTTGTCATAATATCGTTGGTTCGCCATAAAATATGCAGTTCAAAAGAAAAAGATCTGCTTACCCCTTTAGGCGAATTGGTTGAAGTGAACGGTCACAATATGAGCGTGTACACAGAAGGCGAGGGTGACAAAACTCTTGTGTTTATGTCAGGCGGCGGAACTTGCTCTCCGATATTGGATTTTAAGTCGTTGTATTCACTGTTGAGCGATGAATACAAAATTGCAGTCGTAGAAAAATTCGGTTACGGCTTTAGTGACGTTGTAGATGAAAAAAGGGACATAGATACAATATTGAGTGAAACAAGAACAGCGCTCGATAAAGCAGGCGTAAAAGGTCCGTATGTACTCTGTCCTCATTCAATGTCAGGCTTAGAGGCTCTGTATTGGGCGCAGAAATATCCTGATGAGGTTGAAGCAATCGTCGGCTTGGATATGGCTGTACCTGATCATTATGATGAAATGGATATCAGTATTCCTACGATGACGCTTGGTCAGTATGGCGCTAAATTGGGTATCACAAGATGGATACCAAGCCTTTCCGAAAGCGATGCCGTCAAGTTCGGAACGTTGTCTGATAAGGAAAAGGAGATATACAGAGCTGTATTTTATCAAAGAACTGCAACTGTGACGATGATAAATGAAGCAAAATCCGTGAAGGATAATGCGGAAATCGTAAAAGAAAACGGAATTCCGCAAGTGCCGATGCTGTTGTTCATATCTGACGGATCGGGCGGAACGGGATTTACCGAGGAAAGGTGGAGAAGTATTCCGAAAGAGTATTTTTCCGAAAATGATAATGTCAATTTTATTGAATTGGATTGTCCACATTATGTCCACGACCATAAATATCGGGAAATAAGCGAAGAGATAAAAAGCTTTGTTAATTAAATACATAATAAAAATGCGTACCATTTGTATGCTGTACAAGTGATGCGCATTTTTTATTTGCTGTGTTTGTCTGAAAGGGAAGTCCCTTATAATTACTTGACCTTAACAGTCCAGTTGAACTTGTCGGGAAGCTTGCCCCACTGGATACCCGTGAGTGTGTCGTAAAGCTTCTGTGAGATCTCACCGATCTTGCCGTCATTGATAGTCATGATCTTGCTGCCGTATTTGAGTTCACCAACAGGGGAGATAACAGCAGCCGTGCCTGTGCCGAATGCTTCGTCAAACTTGCCTTCGTCATAAGCCTTGATAAGCTCATCGATAGTAATATCGCGCTCTGTAACCTTGTAACCCATATCCTTAAGTATCTGAATGCATGACTTTCTTGTGATACCGCCGAGGATAGAACCTCTGTCAAGGCTCGGTGTGATAACTTCGCCCTCAACAACGAAGAATACGTTCATAGCACCAACTTCATCAATGTACTTTCTGTGTACACCGTCAAGCCAAAGAACCTGAGCATAACCCTGCTTCTCAGCTTCTTCCTGAGCCTTAAGGGAGATAGCGTAGTTTGCAGCAGCCTTTGTGAAGCCTGTGCCGCCCGTAACTGCACGAACATAGTTTTCTTCAACATAGATCTTAACTGGAGCAAGTCCGTTATCATAGTAAGCGCCAACAGGGGAGAGGATAATAACGAAAAGAAGATGCTTTGCAGGATGAACGCCAACCATAGGATCAACTGCGAAAATGTAAGGTCTGATGTAAAGTGAAGTTCCCTCTGCGTGTGGGATCCAGTCCTGATCTACTTCAACAAGCTTCTTGATAGCTTCAACAGCGAATGCTTCATCGATCTTAGGAATGCAAAGACGATCGTTTGAAACGTTAAGACGAGCCATGTTCTGGTCGGGGCGGAAAAGATTGATGTGACCGTCAGGCGTTCTGTAAGCCTTGAGTCCCTCAAAGTCAGCCTGACCGTAATGCAGACACATTGCAGCAGGGTCGAGCGGGATAGGACCGTAAGGAACGATTCTTGCATCGTGCCAGCCCTGACCCTCATCATAGTTCATCATGAACATGTGGTCTGTGAAAATATGGCCGAAACCAAGCTTTGTTTCATCAGTTGGCTTTGCCTTCGGTGAAGTGGTTTTAGTGATTTTTATTTCCATTGTAAACACCTTCCATATAATTTATACTTTTATCATAGCACATTTTTTTCATATTTTCAAGAGCATTTTATATAAAAAACGTCTTTGTACTATATATATTTGTGATAAGAAATATAACGTCAGTTTATAGAAGTGCCGAGTGATATAACATTTGTTGGTGCTTTGATCATCAAACAAACCAAATTTTTGCAAAACCCCTTGCAATTCCAATGTAAATATGATATAATAAAAAAGTTGGTTAAGCCTCCTTAGTTAAATGGATATAATAAACCCCTCCTAAGGGTTAGTTGTGAGTTCGATTCTCGCAGGGGGTGCCAATGAAAAAATCCCACTTGTTTCTCGGAACAAGTGGGATTTTCTGTTTTGATATTTTGAATAGTTTTGATGAACAATTGTCGTACTACTGACTTTTGTGCATTCGAAAAATAATATAAGGACAGCGAGCACTTTTATTCAGAGTGCTTATATTTTATTGGCGCGTGTTGGTCAAAACCCTCGTTTTTCACCGATTTGAAATGCTTTGTCAGCTCTTTGTCAGCTTCTTCCTTTGTTAATCCGTTATCTGTCAGTGCGTCGAAAAGCTCTCTGATTGTATGCGGTTTGGCACTAAATGTGCGTATAAATTCTTGGGCATCAAACATTATTCATCATCCTTTTAAGATAATTGAAGAGCCGTTTGTTCTTGTCTTTTAATAATTCAGGAGTATTAAACATATGCATCGAACGTAACAGAAGACTGATATAATTTCACACTCGTAATTCGTAATGTGTACCTAAGTGTGTACTTTATAAACAGCAAACCCCGCAGAACCTAAGTTCTACGGGGTTTTAAACTGGTGAGCTATTGGGGATTTGAACCCCAGACCCTCTGATTAAAAGTCAGATGCTCTGCCGACTGAGCTAATAACTCAAAGTGTTGTGAAACTTTTTAATGCTTTCTCACAACGCTTATTTATTATATCAAATTTGATATAATTTGTCAATACCTTTTTTTACTTTTGTCACTATGCATATATTATTCTCAAAATCAGCAGGATAATGCACACTTTTCACAATTACTTGACAAGAGTTTCAACAATATCCTTGAAATAAGGCTTGCCGTTCTTGCGGTCAAAGAGCGCAAAGCTGCGTCTGTAGCCGTTGTCCCACCAAAGATACTTTATGCCGAGTTCATCTGCCTTTGACTTGAAGTATTCAAGGTACTTGATACGCTCTGCCGTGTTTCCGCGGTCAACAGCACCGAATTCATCAATGATGAGCGGAACTTTCTTGTCGATAACATATTTTTTCATATAACCGAATGTCGCATCAAGCTCCGCAGTTTCGTTGAAAACCTCCAAACCGTTTTCTTCCGCCGCAAAATCCCACGGAATGTACGAGTGAACATTAACAATTACTTTGTCATCATCGGGAATTTCAAGCGAGCGCATTATCTCGTCCGTGCAAGCTCCGCAGTAGGTCGCAAGTACAAGATGACGGATAGCATTTTTTCCGCCGCTCGAACGAACCGTCTTTACAAAATCCATATTAAGCTTGTTCACAACATCAAAAGCTTCTTCATCGGTGCAGTGCCATTCATCGGGCGCACCGTTCTTGCGCGGTTCGTTGAGTCCCTCAAAAAGCAAACGTTCGCCGTAATTGCCGAAACGCTCACATATCTGTTCCCAAACACGAACAAGGATCTCCGATGCCTTTGGATAATTCTCCTGCGAAGTGTAAAGGAAGTTTTCATGATGCGTGTTGAGAATTACGAAAACGCCGCGCTTGTAAGCGTAGTCAACAACTTCCTGAACGCGATCCATCCAAGCAGCATCAACATTGTAGTTCTCATCAAGATGATTTGACCAAGTTGCAGGAACACGGATAACGTTTATCCCCGTCGAAATAACGCCGTCGATAAGCTTCTGCGTAACCTTGGGATTGTGCCACGATTCTTCCGATTCAAGTCCGCCGCATTTGCAGGCATCGAGCGAGTTGCCGACGTTCCAGCCTGCCGTCCATTCTTTTAAAAGCTCTGCCGAAGATATATTTCTCATAAAAAATTCTCCTTGAAAATAATAGGGAATTTCCGAAAACCGCTTCGGAAATCCCCATAATTATAGCATATTAAAATCTGCTTTTCAAGTGGGCTAAACGTTTAATTACACAAGACGTAAATGTAAACTTTTTTAGTTCATAGCCTCTTTGAGCGACTTGGTGAATTCGCCGACCTTTTCTGCACTGTCCTTGCCATACTGCGCAACTATCTTTACGACTGCACTTCCGACAATAACACCGTCGCAGTAGCTGCTCATCTTCTTAGCCTGCTCGGGAGAAGAAATGCCGAAACCGACCATTGCAGGAATCTTGCAGCTTTTCTTTATCTCACCGAAGAAGCTGTCAAAATCAGTCGAAAAGCTGCTTCTTGTGCCCGTTACACCGTTGGACGAAACGCAGTAGAGGAATCCCTCCGCCTGCGAAGCGATAGCTCTGATTCGTTCGTGCGAAGCAGGAGTTACCATGCTTATCGGGATAATGCCGTTAGCTTTTGCGTAAGGGAGTATCTCGTCACGTTCCTCATAAGGAAGATCGGGAACGATAACACCGTCAATGCCGTCCTCCTTGCAAAGCTTGAAAAACTTCTCCGTGCCGTAGCGGAAAATAGTGTTTATGTACATCATAAGCACGAGCGGCTTGTCGGTCTTTGCACGAAGTCTTTTTACAAGTTCAAAGATAGTGTCAAGGTTAGTTTCGCCCGTGGAAAGCGCACGAAGACTTGCTTCCTGAATAGTCGTACCCTCTGCGATAGGGTCGGAGAACGGAACACCTATTTCGATAATGTCAGCGCCGTTGTCAAACATCGTAAGCACAAGCTTTTCCGTTGTGTCGAGTGACGGGTCGCCTGCTGTTATAAAAGTAATAAGAGCCTTTTTGCCCTCTGCTTTGAGCTTTGAAAGGCAAGCATCTATTCTGTTCATTGAATTTTCCTCCTTATGATTCCACAATGTCAATGCCGCGGTACTTGGCAATGGAGTAAACGTCCTTGTCGCCTCTGCCCGAAATCGTGATGACCATTATCTGATCCTTGCCCATTGTAGGCGCTATTTTTCGTGCAGCCGCAACAGCGTGTGACGATTCAATAGCAGGAATGATACCCTCTGTGCGTGAGAGATATTCAAACGCCTGAACTGCTTCTTCATCGGTGATATCAACATATTCAGCGCGCTTTGTTTCCCATAAATAAGCGTGTTCAGGACCGATTCCCGGGTAGTCAAGACCTGCCGAAATGGAGTAAACTGGGTCGATCTGACCGAATTCATTCTGGAGGAAGATAGACTTCATTCCGTGGAAAATTCCGAGTGAACCCTTTGCGAGCGTTGCGGCATGAAGCTTTGTTTCAATGCCCTTTCCTGCGGCTTCAGCACCAACAAGACGAACGCTTTCATCGCCGATGAAATCATAGAACGAACCCATAGCGTTCGAGCCGCCGCCAACGCAGGCTACAACACAGTCGGGGAGTCTGCCCTCAGCTTCCATAAGCTGTGCCTTTGTTTCCTCGGAGATTATCTTCTGGAAATCACGAACCATTTGTGGATAAGGGTGAGGACCCATTACTGAGCCGATGCAGTAGAAAGTCGTAGAAATATTTGTGCACCAGTCACGCATAGCCTCATTGATAGCATCTTTGAGCGTAGCCGTGCCGCTCTCAACGGGTATGACCTTTGTGCCGAGAAGATTCATTCTGTAAACATTGAGCGACTGACGCTTAACGTCCTCCGCACCCATATAGACCTGACATTCAAGTCCGAAAAGCGCGCATACAGTAGCCGTAGCAACACCGTGCTGACCTGCTCCCGTTTCGGCGATAATTCTCTTTTTGCCCATTCTCTTTGCAAGAAGTATCTGACCGAGAACGTTGTTTATCTTGTGCGAACCTGTGTGGTTGAGGTCCTCACGCTTGAGATAAATTTTCGCACCGCCGAGGTCTTTTGTCATCTTGTCTGCATAATAAAGCATAGACGGTCTGCCTGCATAATCGCGGTAAAGTTTTTTCAGCTCTGCAATGAATTCGGGGTCATCTTTGTACTTGTTGTAAGCTTCTTCAAGCTCCGTAACTGCATTCATTACGGTTTCGGGAACATACTGTCCGCCGTAAATGCCATATCTTCCTTTGCTTTCACTCATTTTATTTATCCTCCGTTAAATTGTGGTATATTTTCATTATTTCAAGCATCTTTGCCCTGTCCTTGAAACCGTTTGTTTCAATTCCGCTGCTAAGGTCAACTCCGTAGGGCGCGTATTTATTGATTATATCAGCAATATTTGAACTGTCGATACCGCCTGCGATGAAAAACGGCTTTGAAAGTTTGTTTTTTGCATAAGCGAGCAGCTTTTCATCTATCTTTTTGCCCGTTCCGCCGTAAGCATCAGCAGAAAAAGCGTCAAGAACGAACTTGTCGGCAGAAATTTCAGCCAAAGCATCAATGTCAGCTTCGGAACGTATCCGTCCTGCTTTCCATATCTCTTTTTCGGGGAAAAGCTTTCTCAAAGCCAAAATATATTCGGCATCTTCATTCCCGTGAAGCTGAAAAATATCAGCCGAACCGCTTATTTCCGCAAAAAATTCAATAGTAGCATTTACCGTTACACTGACAGTGACTATCTTCGGGTCAAGTTTACTCCGAAGCTGTTCTGCAAGCTCGGGCAAAACCTTTCGCTTGCTTTCTGCGAAGATAAAACCAATATAATCTGGCATACATTCATTGCAGTAAGCAGCGTCTTCGCTTCTTCTCATTCCGCAAAGCTTTATCATACATTTTCCCTCAAAGCTGTGAGCGTCGCACCGATATTTCCGCTTCGCATAAGCGTTTCACCGATTAGAACAGCGTCCGCACCGTAGTCCCGTACAGTTTTCATATCAGCATTATCTCTGATACCGCTCTCTGAAATAATGACTTTTCCCTCGGGTATCATTCCTGCAAGTCTTGCAGTCGTTTCAAGTGTAACTTCAAACGTTTTGAGGTTGCGGTTGTTGATGCCGATAATATCAAAATCAAGAGCAAGCACACGTTCAAGTTCGCTTTCATCGTGCGTTTCGGCAAGGATATCAAGTCCGAGCGAATGCGCGATATCACCAAAATGCTTCAGCTTTTCATCATCAAGCACAGCCGCTATAAGAAGTATCGCATCTGCCCCCATTAAACGAGCCTCGTATATCTGATATTCGTCGATGATAAAATCCTTGCGTATCATCGGTAAACAAATAGCTTGGCGGATCGCCTTGAAGTATTCGGACGAGCCTTGGAAGTAATATTCTTCCGTCAGGCAGGAAACAGCGTCCGCACCGCAGACTTCATATTCCTTTGCGATCTTCACGGGGTCAAAATCCGGCTGGATAAGACCCTTTGAGGGCGAAGCCTTTTTGACCTCGGAGATCACCGAGAGTCTGTCGGGATTTGCAAGAGCGGACTTGAAGCTTTTGCACTGTCTGTCAAGCTTTTCAGCGGCTTTTTTCACCGTTTCAATGTCAGCCGCCGCCTTTTCACGTTCAAGCTGTATTTTTCTTTTTTCAACTATTTCATCGAGTATCATAGCTTACTCCCTGTTGGAAAATTCTTTTAACTTTTCAAGCTTTGCAAGAGCCTTACCGCTGTCGATAGAATCACGAGCCATTTCAAGACCCTCTTCAATAGAGCTTGCCGCACCCGTGCAGTAGATAGCGCAGGCAGAGTTGAGAAGAACGATGTCACGCTTTGCACCGTGTTCTTTGCCCGAAAGAATGTTGAGCGTTATCTGTGCATTTTCAGCAGGTGTTCCGCCGACAATGTCTTCCTTTGGGTAACGCTTCAAGCCGAATTCCTCGGGAGTGATGCTGTACTTGATTATCTTCTTTCCGCGAAGTTCGCATACCTTTGTTTCGCCCGAAACGGAAACCTCGTCAAGACCGTCACCGTAAACGATCATCGCGCTCTTTACGCCAAGATTCATAAGTACGGTCGCCATTGTTTCCAGCAAAGCAGGGTCGTAAACGCCGAGCAGGATATAATCGGAAAGTGCAGGGTTTGCAAGAGGACCGAGAATGTTGAATACCGTGCGAACGCCCATTTCACGGCGAGCCTTTCCGACAAAGCGCATACTGCTGTGGAACGACTGTGCGAAAAGGAACGAGATTCCGACATTCTGTATGCAAGCCGAAGCCTGTGCAGGGGAGAGCGATATCTTTACGCCAAGCGATTCAAGAACATCAGCCGCACCGCTCTTGCTCGAAACACTGCGGTTGCCGTGCTTTGCAACGTTAAGACCCGTTCCTGCGATAACGAATGACGAAGTAGTTGAAATGTTGAACGAACCTGCAAGGTCGCCGCCCGTTCCGACGATATCAACAGCCGATTTTGAAGTCGGCACGATAGATGCCTTTTTGCGCATTATGCGTGCAAAGCCTGTAATTTCATCGGTAGTTTCACCCTTTGCACGGAGAAATGCAAGGAAACCTGCTATCTGTGCATCGGTAGCGCCGCCTGACATAATGATATCCATAGCATCTTCAGCCTCGGCAGGAGTGAGATCTTTTCCTTCGGAAACTATCCTGATGTACTTCATAAGAGCCTTGCGCTCCGAGTCGGGGAGGGGAACTGTGACCTTTTCAAAACCGCTTATTCCTGCGATTTCGGAAAGGAAGTTCGATATCATACTCTTGCCAAGATCGGTGAGAACGGACTCGGGGTGGAACTGAACGCCGTAAACAGCAAGCTCCTTGTGGCGGAGCGCCATTATCTGACCGTCCTCGTCCTCTGCGATAACTTCAAGACACTCGGGGAGAGAAGCTTTTTCAACAATGAGCGAATGATATCTTGCGGCTTTTATCTTTTCTGGCATACCCTTGAAAAGCGGTGTGCTGTTGTTTACGGTTATCATCGAAGCCTTGCCGTGCTTAGGTTCAAGCGCACGGACTATCTTTCCGCCGAAAGCTTCGGCAATTGACTGATGACCAAGGCAAACGCCGAGAATAGGGATCTTTCCCGCAAAACGCCTGATAGCGTCAACGGAGATACCGGCTTCGCTTGGATATCCGGGACCCGGAGAGATAACGAGTGCTTCGGGCGCAAGCGTTTCAATTTCATCGAGTGTTATCATATCGTTTCTTACGACCTTGATGTCGGGATAGATTGAACCTATCTGCTGATAAAGGTTGTATGTAAAGCTGTCGTAGTTATCAATTAAAAGTATCATAAAAACGCCCCCTTAAAGCTTTGCAGCTTCTCTGACTGCATTTACAACAGCAAGAGCCTTGTTTTTTGTTTCTTCGTATTCCGTTTCGGCAACGCTGTCATATACAATTCCTGCGCCTGCCTGAACATAAGCCTTGTCATTCTTGAAAAGGACTGTTCTGATAGCGATGCAGGTGTCGATGTTTCCGCTGAATCCGAGATATCCGACCGTTCCGCCGTAAAGACCTCGCTTCTTGTTTTCAAGCTCGTCAATGAGCTGCATTGCCCTTACCTTTGGCGCACCCGAGAGCGTTCCTGCAGGAAGTACTGACATAAGAGCATCCATTGCCGTCTTGTCATCGGCAAGCTGACCCTGAACATCGGAAACAAGGTGCATGACCTTTGAGTAACGTTCAACTCTCATAAAATCGGTAACATTTACCGAACCGAGCTTGCAGACTCTGCCGATATCGTTTCTGCCGAGGTCAACGAGCATCGTGTGTTCGGAACGTTCCTTGATGTCGTTCACAAGTCTATTTTCGTAAGCCTTGTCTTCTTCCTCGGTCTTGCCGCGCGGCATCGTTCCTGCGATAGGCTTTGTAACAACAACACCGTCCGTAACGCTTACGAGCATCTCGGGTGAAGCACCTGCGAAGCAGTAATCCTTGTGGTCGAAGAAGTAAAGATACGGCGAAGGATTTGTCGAGCGCAGCATTCTGTAAACGTCGAAAGGCTTCGGCGGATTTGCAATTTCAAAACGCTGTGAAAGAACTATCTGACTGATGTCACCGTTTTTGATGTGTTCCTTGCCCTTTTCAACGATAGCCATATATTCTTCCTTGGTGAAGTTCGACTTCACTTCAAGATTGGCACCGTTTCCCGAGCTTTCGGCAGAATCAACGGCAGGACAGTTTTTAAGCACCTTTTCAATTTCGTGAGCCTTTGCATAAGCGCCTTCGTATGCAATGTCAACATCTTCGCCCGCATTGATGTTCACGATTATAACAGCCTTGTTGGAAAGGTGGTCGTAAGCCACGATCTCATCGTAAAGGAACATATTTGAATCGGGCATCTGAAGATCATCTTCGGGAATGTTAGTAAGCTTCTTCTCGAAGCTTCTCACCGTGTCATATCCGAAGTAGCCGATAAGTCCGCCCGTGAGCTTTGGCTTGTTAGGGAAAACGGGGGAAGTATGCTCCGCAAGGATACTGTTGTAAAGAGCGATAGAGTCGGGACATTCAACATTTTCCGTCTTGCCGTCTGTGGTTATCTCAGCCTTGTCGCCGAAAATTTTGATCTCTTTTTTAGGGTCAATGCCGATGAATGAATATCGTCCCCATTGCTCTGTATTGTCAACGCTTTCGAGAATAAAGCAGTTGTCATATTTTTCTCGAAGTCCTGCGAAAAGCCTTACGGGAGTTGCGCTGTCGATTAGTGTTTCGTGAAAAACGGGAACAGTCTTGTAATTCGTCAGGAGCTTTTTAACTTCTTCTTTTGATGGGAATAACATATTCATCGACCTTTCAATAAATAAAATAAAAAAGAGGAACAACGTGCTGACCTTCTTATACAAAGGTCAGGGACGATGTTCCTCGTGGTGCCACCCTGATTTGCGGATAAAAAAACCGCTATCCGCCTCATTGAGTACAATTGCGGATAACAGATACTTTCGATATTTCATTTCAAGTACGCCGCCAACGCATTAATACCCTATCCACTAACGCAGGAAACTCGGCGCAGGCTAATAGGGAAGACCCATTCACCATTGCTTCTCACAAACCCATTCACGAAACCCGTAAGACCTGCTCACACCGACCGCAGGCTCTCTGTACTCCGTCAGAAACGCTACTTGCTTTTGTTCATAGAATTTACTTACTTATTAACTTTGTCTGTATTATATCACAGCACTAAAGCGTTGTCAAGGGTTTTGGAAAAATTTTTTCGATTTTTTCTAAGAATTTTTTTATACGGACAAATTTGCCGCAAAATGAAAATTCGTACTTGAAATTATCTGAAAAAAGGTGTAAAATAATATAGTATGGCTAAAATCAGAACAGAAAGGATAAACGCATTATGGATAACACAAACTGGATCGAAGCTAAGGTTTATACAACTACCGAGGGAATTGACCCCGTCTGCGGCTGTCTGCTCGGAGTGGGCATAACGGGCTTTGAAATAAAGGACTCTCAGGATTTTGAAGAATTTCTCGAACGCAAGGACGGAAACTGGGATTATATAGACGATGACCTTATGGAAATGCGTACCTGCGAAACCTGCGTGACCGTTTATATCGCAGATAATGAGCAGGGCAGAGAGATGCTCGCCGCTTTGAAGCGTGAAATGACAGCGCTCAAGGAACGTGATGCGGATAATAAATTCGGCAGACTTGCCGTTGAGCTTTCGGGCATAAAGGAAGAGGACTGGGCAAACAACTGGAAGCAGTATTTCAAGCCGTTTGAAGTCGGCACACGCCTTGCCGTAAAACCCTCTTGGGAAGAATACGATAACCCGAACGGAAGAACCGTTCTCGAAATTGACCCTGCATCAAGCTTTGGCACGGGTCAGCACAACACAACGCGTCTTTGCCTTGAACTTATCGAAAAGACCGTTAAAAAGGGCGATAAACTCCTCGACCTCGGCTGCGGAAGCGGAATACTTTCTATCGCAGGAATTCTCCTCGGCGCGGAAAAAGCCGCCGCTGTCGATATCGACCAGAACTCGGTAAAGATCGCAAAGGAAAACTTTGCAAAGAACAATATCCCCGAAAGCGTTTTTGATGCTTATGTCGGAAATATCATCGGCGATGAAGAACTTCGCGCAAAGCTTGGCGGCGGATATGACGTTGTCGTTGCAAATATCGTTGCCGATGTCCTTATCGCAATGAGCCCTATCTTTGGCAGCTTTATGAAACCCGATGCAAAGATAATCATTTCGGGCATAATAATCGAACGCTGCGATGAAGTTATGGAAGCAATGGAAAAGAACGGCTTCAAGCGCATCGAACTTCGCGAAAACGGCGGCTGGGCTGCTGCGGAATTTGAAAAGAACAACTGAAAGGGCAGAATGTAAATGGCAAAAAAGAAGAATTATGACAACGAAAGTATCTCGATGCTCAAAGGCGCAGACCGAGTTAGACTTCGTCCTGCCGTTATCTTCGGTTCGGACGACCTCGAAGGCTGCAAACACTCCGTTTTTGAGATAATCTCCAACTCCATAGACGAAGCCAGAGGCGGCCACGGCGACAAGATAACCGTCACCTACTATCAGGATAAGTCTATCGAAGTTGCAGACTGCGGACGAGGCTGCCCCGTTGACTATAACAACGCCGAGGAAAGATATAACTGGGAGCTTGTCTACTGCGAACTTTACGCAGGCGGCAAATATGACAATTCCGACTATGAATTCTCCCTCGGTCTTAACGGCTTGGGCGCTTGTGCAACGCAGTATGCATCGGAATTTATGGACGTTGAAGTTCTCCGTGACGGCTTCAAGTATAATCTCCACTTTGAACACGGCGAAAACATCGGCGGACTTTCAAAAGAGCCGTATAAGGGCAAGCAAACGGGTACAAGAACACGCTGGCGACCCGATACAGCCGTTTTCACCGATATAAATATCGAGCGTGAATACTTCGAGAATATGATGAAAAAGCAGGCTGTCGTAAACCCGAAAGTCACATTTGTTTTCCGCTATGAGCTTGCAACGGGCGGCTTCGATGAGTCTGTTTATTACTATGAAAACGGCATCACCGACTATATCGATGAAATTATCGGCAATGACGGACTTACCGCCCGACAGTTCGTTTCCTGCGAGCGCAAGGGTCGTGACAGTGACGACCGTCCCGAATACAAAATGAAGCTCTCCTGCGCATTTGCTTTTTCAAACAAGGTAAGCTTTCAGGAGTATTACCATAACTCCAGCTACCTTGAACACGAGGGTTCGCCGCAGAAAGCCGTCCGTCAGGCGTTCCGTTCGTTCATCGACAACTATATAAAGACAAGCGGAAAGTATAAAGCAGGCGAAAAGTCGATAAAGGACGATGACGTTCTCGACAGCCTTGTTCTCGTTTCGTCCACATTCTCGACCTATACTTCCTACGCAAACCAGACCAAAAAAGCTATCAACAATAAGTCTATCTATGACAATATGGTAGATTTTCTCAAACATTCGCTCGAGGTTTACTTCATCGAGAACCCCGACGATGCGAACAAGATCGCCGACCAGATACTCATAAACAAGCGCAGCCGTGAATCTGCCGAACGTATCCGTCAGAATACGAAAAACAACCTCACAAAGCAGATAGACCTTGCAAATATGGTTGAAAAATTCGTAGACTGCCGTACAAAAGACCTTTCAAGGCGTGAAATTTTCATCGTTGAGGGTGACTCGGCTCTCGGCTCGTGCAAAACAGCCCGTGATGCCGAATTTCAGGCTATAATCCCTGTTCGAGGAAAAATACTCAACTGCCTTAAAGCTGATTATGCGAAAATTTTCAAGAACGATATCATCACAGACCTTATAAAAGTTCTCGGCTGCGGAGTTGAGGTCACAACCAAGGCAAACAAGGAGCTTTCGACCTTTAATATCGACAATCTTCGTTGGAACAAGATCATAATCTGTACCGATGCCGATGTAGACGGCTTCCAGATCAGAACACTTATCCTTACAATGCTCTACCGTCTTACTCCAACGCTTATCGAGCAGGGCTATGTCTATATCGCAGAATCTCCGCTGTTTGAAATTACTACAAAGGACAAGACCTATTTCGCTTATAACGAAAAGGAAAAGGGCGAGATACTCGGAATGATAGGCGACCAGAAATATAAGATTGACCGCTCGAAAGGTCTTGGCGAGAACGACCCCGAAATGATGTCGCTCACAACAATGAACCCCGAAACACGCCGTCTTATAAAGGTAACTCCTGTCGATATGGAAGCAACAGCAAATATGTTCGACCTTTTGCTCGGTGACAACCTGCAGGGCAGAAAAGACTATATTTCCGAATACGGATGCAAGTATCTTGAACTTGCGGATATTTCATAAAAGGGGGCGGGATAAATGGCAAGAAAAAATTCAGGCAAATCAGCGCCTAAGAAAAAAACAGTCGGTATGCCCGATGCGTATATCGCAGGCAGCGGTATCGTTGCGGAAGAAACTATCACAGATACCCTTGAAAAAAACTATATGCCGTATGCGATGAGCGTAATCATCTCCCGTGCGCTCCCCGAGATAGACGGCTTCAAGCCCTCGCACAGAAAGCTTCTCTATACAATGTATAAAATGGGACTTCTCACGGGTGCAAAAACCAAGTCCGCAAATATCGTCGGACAGACTATGAAGCTCAACCCTCACGGTGATGCAGCCATTTACGAAACAATGGTTCGTCTTTCCAAGGGCAATGAAGCACTTCTTCACCCTTATATCGACAGCAAGGGAAACTTCGGTAAAGCATATTCAAAAAATATGGCTTATGCCGCTTCACGTTATACAGAAGCAAAGCTTGCTCCGATATGCGCAGAGCTTTTCAGCGATATCGATAAGGACACGGTAGATTTCGTCCCGAACTACGATAACGAAACCACCGAGCCAACGCTTCTTCCTGCAACATTCCCGTCAGTCCTTGTAAATGCGAATGTCGGAATCGCCGTATCAATGGCGAGCGCAGTCTGCCCATTCAACCTCGCAGAAGTCTGCGAAACAACTGTCGGATTGATACGCAATCCCGAGCATGATATAATGTCAACACTCAAAGGCCCTGACTTTCCGGGCGGCGGATTTATAATCTATGATGAACACGAACTGAAAAATGTCTATGAAACGGGCAGAGGCTCGATAAAAATTCGCTCAAAATACAACTTTGACGAAGCTTCAAACTGCATCGAGGTAACGGAAATACCGCCTACAACAACTATCGAAGCCATTATGGATAAGATAATCGAGCTTGTAAAGGGTGGAAAAATCAGCGAAATTTCCTATATCCGTGATGAGACCGACATCAACGGTCTGAAAATAGCTATCGACATCAAAAAGGGCGTTGACCCCGACAAGCTGATGAAAAAGCTGTTCCGAATGACACCGCTTCAGGATTCCTACGCTTGCAACTTCAATATCCTTATCGGCGGTATGCCAAGGGTAATGGGCGTTCGTGAAATTCTCGAAGAATGGGTAGCATTCCGTAAGGAGTGCGTAAAGCGAAGAATTTACTTTGAGCTTTTAAAGAAAAAGAGCAAGCTCCACTTGCTCAAAGGCTTGAAAAAGATACTGCTTGATATCGACAAGGCTGTAAAGATCGTCCGTGAAACCGAGGAAGAAACGGAAGTCGTTCCAAACCTTATGATAGGCTTCGGCATAGACGAAACGCAGGCTGATTATGTTGCCGAGATAAAGCTTCGTCATCTTAATAAGGAGTACATTCTCAACCGTATCTCCGAGATAGAAGATCTTGAAAAGTCCATTGCAGAAATGGAAGATATCCTCAAAGACGATAAAAAGGTCAAGAATCTTATCATTGACGAGCTTAACGAAGTCAGCCGCAAGTACCGCCAGCCGAGAAAAACGCTCTTTATCTACACTGCAGGCGAGGAGGAAGAAGCTGAAGAGGACGATACACCAGATTTCCCTGTAACGCTCTTCATTTCGCAAAGCGGCTATTTCAAGAAGATAACCCCGCAGTCGCTCCGTATGTCAGGTGACCAGAAGCTCAAAGAGGGCGACTTCATCATCAACTCGGTAGAAACAACTAACCGAAGCGAGCTGCTGTTCTTCTCCGATAAAGCGCAGGTCTATAAGAGCAAAACTTCACTTTTCAAAAATACAAAAGCGTCCGAGCTTGGTGTTTATATTCCAGCACAGCTTGGTTTTGATGATGGTGAAAGCTTCCGTTCGATGATAGTCACCAACGATTACAGCGGCTATCTCATTATGATCTTCGCCAACGGTAAAGTTGCAAAAGTTCCGCTCAATGCTTACGAAACCAAAACAAACCGCAAAAAGCTTGCGAACGCTTATAGCGATAAATCACCGCTCGTTGCGATGTTCTGCGTTGCCGATAACGAAGATATTCTTCTCACGACCTCGAACGGCAGAGCAGTTGTGTTCAATACGGGAATGATACTCCCGAAAACCACCCGTGACACGATAGGCGTTCAGGTAGTGACGCTAAAAGCCAAGGCAGAAGTAGTCGGGGCGCAGACCGTTCCCGAAGAAAAGAAAGCTGACTATTCAAAATATTACGTTAAAACTATTCCTGCCGCAGGTTCGCTTGCAAAGGATATAGCCGATGCCGACCAGCTTTCATTCTTAAACACATAAAAAATTATCCCGAAAACCTCAAAAGGTTTTCGGGATTTCTATTTTATATTGATGCGCCCTCAAAATAAACAGCGTACCACTGCAGGAAGATGAAAACTGTCCATATCTTTCTGCTGTTGTCGTATTTGCCCTCGCGGTGTTCATCAAGAAGCTTTACGAGCAGGTCGGTGTTGAAGAATTTTTCAGCGGCAGGGGAGGTGAATGAATCCTTTACGATGCCGTAATATTTATCTTCTTTGAGCCATACTCTGATAGGAACGGGGAAGCCAAGCTTCTTTTTGTTCGCAGTCTTCGGAGGTGCGGCGCGAAGTGCAGCCTGACGCATTGCAAGCTTGGTATTTTCGGTGCTTACTCTGTATCTCCACGGTATCTGCTCCGCAAGCTCCATTATCTTTTTGTCGAGGAAAGGCACACGGAGTTCAAGTGAGTTCGCCATAGACATTTTGTCGGCTTTGAGCAGGATATCTCCCGTCATCCAAAGGTGGAGGTCAAGATACTGCATCTTTGTGATCTGATCCTTGTCCTTGACTTTATCATAGAATGGTGCTGTGATAACGGTCGGGTCCGGAGCGTTTGTTTTTATTTTAAGCAGCTTTTTGCGGTCTTTCGGTGTGAACATATAAGCGTTGCCGATGAAGCGTTCTTCAAGGTCTTTTCCGTTGCGGACGAGGAAGTTTACGCCTCTCTTCTGAGGAAGATGCAAAGCAACATTGCCTATTCCGCGGCGGATAAACTTAGGGAGCGACTTGTAGGCATGTGAACCGAGCGGTTCTTTGTAAACATTGTATCCGCCGAAAATTTCATCTGCGCCTTCGCCCGAGAGAACGACCTTTACATATTCCGAAGCCTTGTTGCAGACGAAATAAAGCGCAATGCAGGACGGGTCAGCGAGCGGTTCGTCCATGTGATACTGAATCCTTTTAATATTGCCCCAGTATTCCTCGGGAGAGATGACCTTGCTGATATTTTCCTTGCCGATATACTGTGAAAATTCCTTTGCCCAGCCGATTTCATTGTACTTTTCGTCCTCACCGAAACCGACTGTAAAAGTTTTGTCAACATTTGCGACGGAAGCAACATAGCTTGAATCTACGCCGCTCGAAAGGAAGCTTCCGACTTCGACATCGGCGATCTTATGAGCCTCAACGGAGTTCTTGAATGTATCGGAAATACGATTTACCCATTCGTCCATATCAGGTTTTTCATCTGCGTTGAAGTTGATATCCCAGTAACGCTTTACATCAAGCTTGCCGTTTTTATACTTGAAGCAGTGAGCGGCAGGAAGCTTGTAAACATTCTTGAAAAATGTTTCGTTGGTAGGGGAGTACTGGAAAGTGAGATAATTTTCAAGTGCTGTTTCATTAAGCTCTTTCTTGAAATCGGGGTGGGCAAGGAAAGCCTTTATTTCCGAGCCAAAAATAAAAGTATCGCCCATTACGGCATAGTAAAGCGGCTTGATGCCGAAGAAATCTCTTGCGCCGAAGAGTTCTTTTGTTTTGGTATCCCAGATAACGAAAGCAAACATTCCGCGAAGCTTGTCGAGAAGCTTTTCGCCGTATTCTTCATAGCCGTGGAGAAGAACTTCCGAGTCGGTCTTGGTCGTGAAAATATGTCCCTTTGCAACAAGTTCTTCACGAATGGACTGGAAGTTGTAGATCTCACCGTTGAAAAGGAGAACCTTGCTTCTGTCCTCGTTGTAAATAGGCTGGTCACCCGATTCCGTAATATCAATGATGCTCAGACGGCGGAAGCCAAGAGCGATATCTTCGTCAGTATATTTGCCGCCCGAGTCAGGACCGCGGTGACGTATCTTATCCATCATATCTTCGATGATGCGATTGGAATTATCTTTTGTATTTGTAAAGCCAACAAAACCGCACATAATGTTCCTCCAAAAATAGAAATATACATATATTATACTTTATTACCGAAGATAATGCAATATGAAGATTTAACAAAAAGAAAAGGAAACGGCAATGAAAATCTGCCGTTTCCTCTTTGAACGAGATCAATATGTCTGTCTTGTTGCTTCAAGCTTGTTCTTGTAATCCTGTTTGAGAGCTTCAAGACGCTTGGAATCCTCTGCACGTTTTACCTTTGCATCTTCCTGTATCTTTCTTGTTTCCTCGATACCGCTTACAATGGTTTGCCATGTTTCTTCGAGGGTTTCGATCTTTATCGAGCTGCCCGAAGCCATTTTTGCTATCATCTTGGACTGCTCAACTGTATTGTGGGCATTCTTAACAAGAAGTTCATTCGTCTTTGCGTCAAGTGCTGCCATTGAATCGGCCTGAACTTTCTGACGCTTGAGCATTACAGCCTGCGCAAGTGACTGCTTGAAAACAGGCATTGTGATGATGAATGCGGAATTTATCTTTCTGATAAGGTTGAGGTTTGAATACTGCATTGTTTTGAGCATCGGAACGGTCTGCATTGCGACATTTTCCGCAATTTTAAGATCCATTACTCTCTGCTGGAAGATCTCACGGACATTTTCGAGGTTCTGAAGATCCATTGCAACAGCACCCGAATCGGGGTTCTGTTCAAGCTTCTTCTTGTATTCGTCAATGTACTGGTCAAGCTCTACGCAAGCCTGTTCACCTGCCATAATGTAGAGGGTGAGGTCTTTGTAGTAGTTGATGTTGGCGTTGTACATCTGTTCAAGCTTAACATTGGACTGTTCGATCTCTTTTTCGTAGCCTTTGAGCTGAACATAGATGCGGTCAACATTTTCGCCCATTGTGTGATATTTTTCAAGAAGCTTGTCGATCTGCTTGCGGAGATTTGCGAAGAAGCCCTTTTTAGGTTCTTCGGTAAGTTCCTTTGCATCGAATTGTTCCATAACAGCAGCGAGAGCGGTGAGCATTTCGCCCGAATCATCGATCTGCTTCATATTCATTGCGTTGAGAACCTGATCGGAAGCCTTTGATATCTCGGTTGCGGCATCGTTGCCGAACTTTACAATGGAGTTGACATCGTTGATGTTGATAGAGTCAACGAGCTTCTGAACAGCTTCACTCTTGACGAGGTCATTCTTGATGTTCTGCTGAACCTCCACCATTGAGAAATTTTCGGGAGCTGCTGTAATTGTTGGTGCAGTCTGAGCTGTTGCTGTTTCAACGCCTGCTGTCTGTACAGCGGCCTCCTGCTCTGATGACGGTGTGAACTGTAAACCCATAATTATTTGCGTCCTTTCTTAAAAAGTTTGTTAAATAATCCACCGCTTTCCTTCGGCTCGGGGATAGAGTCGGGAATTTTGAACCTTGGAATACGGACATTATACTTGAATTCGTTCATTCCGAACGTGGTGAAAGCCTCGGGCGAGATATATGTTTCGAGGTTTTTATAGCCTGTCGGCGTGTAAACAATTATATCAAAGCCGAGAAGATTGAATAAAAGAAGCTGTATACATTCGACCTTGCTGAATGTGTCTTCGATAGTGTCGATAACAACTATTTTCGGGATATCTTTGGTGAAGTCGAACTTCTGCAAAATTTTCAGAACTTCCCGTTCAAGTGCAAGACCAACATATATTACAAGCGGAACAAGCTCGTTTTCATCGAGCATAAGCAGACCGCTGTCGATAGCTTCCTGCATCTTGTGGAAAATGAGCAGCTGAAGATCGTCCGAAAGAAATCGGTAAGCGTTTGCAGGGGAATCTTTCAGCTTTTCAATGTTTATCGTTGTTCCGTCATAAAACGGTTTGAAAGCTGTGAAAACGGACGGCGGAAATTTATCGTAGGACGGAGCTTTGTAAATAACTCTTGAAATGGGAGAAAGCTTCATCTTAACGTTTTCCCAGTAATCGTCCATATCGCCGTCACGAACGCCGCTTATCTTTGCAAAGATGTTCGGTATAACGACGGTCTTATTTTTTATAACATCAAAACCTGTGCGGTATCTTGCCGCCTGATGCCAAAGTATATCAATTTCCTCGTAAGTGGTTTTGAGCGTGAGCGCCTGCATATCGGAGAACTGAAAATCTCTGAATATCGAGGTATTGCTGTACATAAAGCTGTTAAGCTCCTGCTCGGCACTGTATGCGATAGTTGCTTTGGCAGACTTGATAAGCTTGTCGGGAAAAGAAAATTCCTCGCCGTCAGCAGCAAATTCAAATATCTGCATACGGCTTTCTGTATTGCCCGATTTCAAAGCATCAAGTGAAGCCTTTGAAGCTGATATAACAAGTACGTCAAAACCCGACTGCGACAGAAAATGCAAAAATTCGACTTCCTTTTCGCCTGCACTTCCGTAGAAAATGACTGTCGGGATATCATTTTCAAGGCTCTTAGCGAACTGTTCGGATGCTGTGCAGCGGTTGAGCCAAGTAATAGTTCTTACGCCGTATTCAAAGAGAGCATCAAAGCCGACAGAAGCATATTTTTCGGCATTTTCTTTGAACAAACGCTTGGCTTCATCTGTTCTGGCGCTGTCATTTCCGATTTTGATAAGGTTGGAAAAGTCGGAAACTGCTTCATCGGTGTTTCCGCGTGAAACAGCATCAAAATATACTTTTTCCTGAGCAGTTGGTGCGCTCATTGCACCGGGAATAAATATCAGAAACTTCGGAGAACGGATAAGATCCTCACGAAGTGTGAAAAGTGCATTTTTATAGCTTGCCAAATTTTCTTCGGCAGGTGAACCGATAAGTCCACAGAAAAAAACAGGGATTATCCCATCGGTGTTGAGCCCTAATCCGAGCATAGATGCACGTTCGGACTGCGGCTTTAAAATATCCGTTATGACCGTATCGGCGGTCGTTGGGATACACTTTGAAATTCGCTTATTTTCGGTAGAAAATCCTTCAAATCTCATTTAACTTTGCCTCACAAAAATAATCTGCATATATTATACAATAAATAGTATATCTTTGTCAATAATCTTTTACAAAATTATTTTTTCGCAAAAAGTCTTGACAAGTCAGTGCGGAATATGGTATCATCATAAATAATTAAAGGCTGTGAAGAGAACCCATTAAGCGAACGTTTGCAGCGGTCAAAGAGAGTCCTTGGTCGGTGAAAAAGGATGCCGTTCGTTCGTGAATTACGTCTTGGAGCTTGTGTCCTGAAACAAAAGTAGGGATATGCGGTCTGCGCCCGTTACAGCGCCTTAAAGGTCTGCTTTTGAAGCGGATAAACTGAGGTGGTACAGCGATAATTCGCCCTCTTGAAGCTTATGCTTTCAAGGGGGATTTTTTATTTTAAGGAGAATTTCGTATGACCGTGATGAAAGATATCGACAGCGGAAAGCCTTTTGATTGGGGCAGAACTTCATCGGACTATGCAAAGTACCGTGATATTTATCCCGAAGTTTTCTATGAAAAGATCCATTCGCTCGGAATCGGCATTTCGGGTCAGAATGTTCTTGATATCTGTACGGGAACGGGAGTTATCCCACGGAATATATATCATTACGGCGCAAAATTCACAGGAACGGATATTTCGGAAAATCAGATAGCTCAGGCGAAAATGCTTGTCCAAAAAGCTGGTATGGATATCCGATTTATATGCTGTCTCCGACAGAAAAGCTTGATTTTGCCGATGAAAGCTTTGACGCTGTTACTGCCTGCCAATGCTTCTTTTATTTTGACCATAAAATAACATCGGAAAAGCTTGCGAAGCTTCTCAAAAGCGGCGGAAAATTAGCCGTTCTTTATATGGGCTGGCTGCCATACGAGGACAAGGTCGCAGGTGCGAGCGAGGAACTTATACTGAAATACAATCCAAAGTGGACGGGCAGGGGAGATGTTCGCAATGAAAACTATATCCCCGATGTCTACGGCGATTATTTCAGAAAAATTCACAGCGAGGTTTTTGATGTGAAGATTCCGTTCACGCGTGAAAGCTGGAACGGACGTATAAAGGCCTGCCGAGGAATAGGAGCTTCGCTTTCCGAAGATGAGATATCTGCTTTTGAACGTGAACATCTTGCGTTGCTTGAAAATATCGCGCCCGAAAGCTTTGAAGTGCTTCATTATTGTGCAATATCAGTTTTGGAAAAAATGTAAAAAATAATATTTAAAAGGTCGTGGTATCCGTGAGATCAGCTTTTGATTTCATCACTTATGCAAGGTCTGCTAAGGAAAACAGAATTGAAAAATAAAGGTTGTAATGCTGTAAAATGGCATAAAATATAATTAAGGAGAAGTAATAATGACTTTATACGAAGAACTTGTAAGAAGAGGACTTATCGCTCAGGTCACCGATGAAAAGGAGATCAGCGAAATGATAAACAACGGAAAGGCTACTTTCTATATCGGATTTGACCCGACAGCAGACAGCCTCCACGTTGGACACTTTATGGCGCTCTGCCTTATGAAGCGTTTGCAGATGGCAGGCAACAAGCCTATCGTTCTCATCGGCGGCGGCACAGCTATGATCGGCGACCCCTCGGGCAAGACCGATATGAGAAAGATGATGACAAAGGAAACTATCGACCACAATGTTGAATGTTTCAAGAAGCAGATGAGCAGATTCATTGACTTTTCCGAGGACAAGGCTATCGTTGTAAACAACGGCGATTGGCTTCTTGACCTTAACTACGTTGATGTTTTGCGTGAAGTCGGCGCTTGCTTCAGCGTAAACAAGATGCTCACATTCGAGTGCTACAAGCAGAGAATGGAAAGAGGACTTACATTCCTCGAATTCAACTATATGATAATGCAGTCTTACGACTTCTATATGCTTTTCCAGAAATACGGCTGTAATATGCAGTTCGGCGGCGACGACCAGTGGGCTAATATGCTCGGCGGCACAGAGCTTATCCGTAAAAAGCTCGGCAAGGACGCTCACGCAATGACTATCACGCTTCTCCTCAACAGCGAGGGTAAGAAAATGGGCAAGACCGTAAGCGGCGCTGTATGGCTCGACCCCGAAAAGACATCACCGTATGATTTCTTCCAGTATTGGAGAAACGTTGATGACGCTGACGTTATCAAGTGCCTTAAAATGCTCACATTCGTTCCTATCGAGCAGATCGAAGAAATGGAAAAGACTATGCAGGGTGCTGAACTCAACAAGGCTAAGGAGCTCCTTGCTTATGAGCTTACAAAGCTTGTTCACGGCGAAGAAGAGGCTGAAAAGGCTCTTGCAGCTGCAAAGGCTATCTTTGCAAACGGCGGTGCTTCCGCTGATATGCCTTCAACTGAAATTCCTGCCGCTGAACTTGAGGGCGGTATCAATATTCTTGACCTTCTTGTAAAGACAGGGCTTTGCCCGTCCAAGAGCGAGGGAAGAAGACTTGTTCAGCAGAACGGTATTGCAGTTGACGATGTAAAGGTAACTGATCCGAATGCAGTTATCACGATCGATGATTCCGTTGTTATCAAAAAGGGCAAAAAGATATTCCACAAGGCTGTTAAAGCATAAGATACTATAAACAAAAACGCCGCAGTGAAAAGCTGCGGCGAATTTTGTTATAAAATTTTTTCAGATAAAATAAAAAGGACGCTTCTTTTGAAAGCATCCTTTTCATGCATTACAATTGCGGTAATTATACTGCACGGGTAACCTTATTGGAACGAAGACATCTGGAGCATACATAGATATGTGTAGGAGTTCCGTTTACGATTGCCTTTACGCGCTTAACATTAGGCTTCCAAGTTCTGTTTGAACGACGGTGAGAATGGGAAACCTTTATACCGAAAGTAACACCCTTTCCGCAAATTTCGCACTTTGCCATAGGGTTACACCTCCTTTTTAATAGTCGTTACATAGTCAACGTTAAGATTATACCACAAGTAAAATCAAATTGCAAGTGTTTTTTCAAAAAAAATAAGAAAAAACCAAAGTTTTTTATTTTATACAGAAAATCAACAAAATCACTTGTGTTTTTTTATTAAATATGGTATAATGAATCCGATTAGTTGTTTGAAATTCTGTATGGAGAGTGTATATGAGTACAATTTTATCGGGAAGACTGCTGTCATTCCTCGTTCGTCTTATAGTTTTAATGGTCGCATTTCCTGTCCATGAATCTGCGCACGGTCTTGTCGCATACTGGCTCGGTGATGATACCGCAAAAAAACAAGGCAGAATAAGCCTTAACCCTGCAAAGCACATAAGCCTTTGGGGTGCGCTGTTTATGCTTTTTGTCGGCGTAGGTGCGGCAAAGCCTGTTCCCATTGATGCACGAAAATTCAAAAATCCAAAGGTTGGAATGGCTGTTTCCTCACTTGCAGGACCCGTTTCAAACCTTATATTGGCGTATCTTTCGATGATAGTTTTCCGTGTGCTCTATATAGTTGAGTTTGTGAAAGGTTCAAGTACAGCACTGAGTGTTTTTGAGTATATTTTTGAATATGGCGCGGTTCTTAACATTGGACTTGCCGTGTTCAATCTTCTTCCGATACCGCCGCTTGACGGTTCGAGGATCTTGACCCTATTTCTGCCGCAGGATAAATATTTCGGCATAATGAAATATGAGCGCTATATCTTCGGAGTACTGTTCATTGTCGTATTTTTAGGCTTGCTCGACAAGCCGCTTGCTTTTCTCCAGAATGTGACAACGAATGTACTTTGGTCGCTTACAAACTGGGTAGATCTTATCGCAAACCTGTTTATAAAAAGTAATATCGGGGTAATCTGATTTGGAAACCATTTCTTTTAAGCTTGAGGTGTTTGAAGGGCCGCTTGACCTGCTCCTGCACCTTATATCAAAGCATAAACTGAATATCAACGATATACCGATAGTAATGCTCGTTGACCAGTATCTTGAATACATCGACAAAGCTGTTGACAAGGATATGGAGAGCGCGGGCGAATTTCTTGAAATGGCTGCACAGCTCGTGTATATGAAAACAGTTTCGCTCCTGCCGTCAAGGGAAGAAGCGGAAGTGATGAAGAAAGAACTGGAGGGACGGCTTATTGAATATTCGCTCTGCAAGCTCGCATCGGGACTTATGCAGCAGCGCTATATCGGCAACAATATCACCGTGCGAAAGCGTATGCACATCGAATTTGATAACACCTATCCGCTTATACACGACCCTGAGGAGCTGCTTGCGGCGTATAAAAATATTGGTGCAAAAAAGCCCGAAGAACCGATAAAACTTGATTCGTTCAACACTATCGTAAAGAAAAAGATAGTTTCCGTTACCTCGAAGATAGTTTATGTCCTTCGAAATCTTTATAAAACAGGAAAATGTATGACGGACAGCCTTTTTGAGGGTCTGACCGACCGTTCGGAGAGAGTTGCGGTGTTCCTTGCGATACTTGAACTGACAAAATCGGGGCGAATTTTGCTCAATGACGACAACAGCGAGATAGTTTTTAACAAAGACTATGTTAAGCCGTCACAGCCGACGGAAAACGAAACTCCCACCTATAATTAAAGGGGAAATGACCTTAAAATGAGATTGAATGAAGAACTTTCGATAGTCGAAGCCATACTTTTTGCGAGCGGTGACCCGATAGAAAAATCAAGGCTTGCGCAGGCTTCGGGCATCGAGGAGGAAACCGTAGAAAAGATAATAAATATGCTCAATGACCGCTATGAGGAGAACGAAAGCGCGTTGATGATAATCAAGCTTTCGGACAGTTATCAGCTATGCGTTCGTGAGAAATTTATCGACTATATCCGTGCGGCAATGGAAACACGAAAAGCCGCTCCGCTTTCACCTGCGGCAATGGAAGTCCTTACGATAATCGCTTACAATCAGCCTGTTACCAAGGGCTTTGTTGAGCATATCAGAGGAACGGACAGTTCAAGCGTTGTGAATTCGCTTGTCGAGAAAAATCTGCTCGAAGAAGCAGGACGACTCGATGTTCCTGGACGACCTATTGCTTATAAAACGACAGCGGCGTTCCTGCGAAGCTTTCAGCTTTCTTCGCTCGACGATCTTCCTGCCGTTCCTAACGGAGATTCGCAGGTAAGCTTTGATGAGCTTCTTATAAAGGAAAACGAAGCTGACATTTCCGAAGAAGCGGAAGAACCAAAGGAATAGGTCTTATGACGGCACTTATTATAATAGCGGCGATAGTGTTTTTGTTTTTTCTTTTATTCAAGGCAAAAATACGTGTTGAGCTGAAATATCTTGGCGGAGTACTTGATTTTAAAGTAAAGTATATCTGCTTTACAGTATTTCCGTTTAAAGAAAAGAAGCCGAAGCGCAAACGCCGAAAGAAAAAGAAGTCACTGCCCGAAGATAACAGTTCGGCGGAAACCGTTGAGCTTTCAACTGATGCAAAGGAAGCAGTCAGCGAGGCGGAGGATCTCATTGAACAAACGGCTGACGAAGCTGCTGATTCAGCTGTTTCGGAAAAGGATAAAAAGAAGCTTTCCGAAACATTTAACATGATAAAAGTTCGCATTGAGCAGTTCAAGCTGCTGTGGGAAACCGTAAAAAATTTTTTCACCAAACTTTTTAAGAGCATAAAAATAACAAACCTTATGATCGATTTTGTTATAAGCGGTGAAGATGCCTGCGAAGCTGCCGTGAATTACGGAAAAGTCAGCACGGCTGTTTATAACGGCATTGCGCTGTTAAAGCTCATGTTCAGAGTTTCCGTAAAAACGGTCGATATCGGCTGTGAATTCGAGTCGGGTAAGAGCAGCTACGACTGTACGGCGAATGTTACTCTTGGACTTGGAACGGCTGTGGGACTTCTGCTTGGAGCGCTTTTCGGATATATGAAAAACAAAGAGAAGATAGATGAACTCGGCGCATCATTGAACAGCTCCGATTCAGATAAAAAATATGAAAACTTAACGGCTTGATTTTCAAGCAGAAAGGATATAAATAATGGACGATAAAGTAAAAGATTTAGTCAGAACTTCACTCGATAAGGTCAAGGAGCTTTCCGATGCCGATACTATAATCGGTGACCCGATTAAGCTTGACGGCGTTACGATAATCCCTGTTTCAAAGGTTTCCTACGGCTTTGCGGCAGGTGGTTCAGACCTTCCATCGAAGTCGAGCAGCGAGCTTTTCGGCGGCGGCACGGGCGGCGGAGTTACAATTCAGCCAATCGCATTTATCGTTGTTGCAAACGGCGATGTAAAGCTTCTTCAGATCAATCAGGACAAGTCCTCTACGGGTGCTATCGTTAACCTCGTTCCTGAACTTTTTGACAAGGTGCAGGGACTTTTCAACAAGAAAAAGGCTGACGATGAACCTCTCGGTGTAACTCCCGACATCAACACAGAGGGACTTAATCTTTCTCTCGATGACGAACCCGAAACGAGTGACAACAGCAAAAAATCGAACAGCTCGTCAGAATTTGATTTCTAAAATCCGATTTTTCATCATAGTATGTACTGCTTATTATAAATTTGGTGGTGTATGCTATGAAAAGAATAATTGCTGCGGTGCTGTCATGTGTAATGATGTTTGCCTTTACACCTAAGACGAATGCCGCAGAAAATATCTCACTTTCTGCCAAGGCAGCTGTGCTTATCGAAGCAGAAACGGGAACGATAATTCTTGCCAAAAACGAGAACCAAAAACTCCCTATGGCGAGTACAACAAAGATAATGACCACTTTGCTGACGCTTGAAAGCGGCGATCTTGACAAAGTTTTTGCTGTTCCCGATGAGGCTCTTATGACAGAGGGTTCGTCAATGGGACTTTGCTTCGGCGAAAGCGTTACGAAGAATGAACTTTGCTATGGAATGATGCTCCCGTCGGGGAATGATGCGGCTAACACGGCGGCGCTTCTTATAAGCGGCAGCTTTGAAAGCTTTGCACAGCGAATGAACCGCAGAGCGGCTAAGATCGGTATGAAAAATTCGAATTTCGTCACGCCGTCGGGGCTTCATGATGAAAAACACTACTCAACGGCTTACGATATGGCGCTGCTCACGCGTGAAGCGCTCAAAAATGAACGTTTCAGCGAGATCTGCCGAACGAAAAGCATCAAACTCTCTTCGGACGGCTTTCAATCGGATAAATACCTCTCAAATACGAACCGTCTGCTGATGAAATATCAGTATTGCATCGGCGTAAAGACGGGTTTTACCGATGAAGCAGGGCGGTGTCTTGTTTCAGCTGCCGAAAAGGACGGTGTAAAGCTTATTGCCGTTACACTGGACGCTTCGGACGATTGGAATGACCATATCAAAATGTTTGAAACGGGTTTTGCTTGCACAAAGCGTGTTGAGCCTGATAAATTTACGGATGAATTCAGTGTTGGACTTGTCGGCGGAACGTCTGACAGTGTGAAGTGCAGGCTTTCCGAAGCACCAATGTTTACCTCGGTGAACGGCTCGCTGCCCGATATAACGGAAAAAGTGTTTATTCCCGAGTTTGTTTATGCTCCGGTTATGGAGGGCGATGAAGTCGGATATGTTGAGTACAGCGCTTACGGAGATGTTTTATGCAGACGTGCGATAGTTGCCGATGAAAGCTGTGCTTATAAAAACGGTGATGTAAAAAAATCTTTGTATAATAGTGTGATAGATATGCTTAAAAAGCTTTTTGAATAAAAAAGGAGAATGATCGTGGAAAAAATAAGACTGCAAAAGCTCATTTCCGAGAGCGGATTATGCTCACGCCGAAAGGCCGAGGAGTTTATAATCAACGGAAAGGTCAAGGTCAACGGACACCCTGCTTCGATTGGCGACGGCGCGACTTACAATGACGTTATCACCGTGAACGGCGAGCGTATTTACCTTGAAAAAAAGCGTAAAAAATACTACGTTATGCTCAATAAGCCGAGAGGATATGTAACAACGATGTCGGACGAACTCGACAGAAAGTGCGTTACGGAACTTCTCACGGGTCTTGACGAGCGAGTTTATCCGATAGGAAGACTCGACAGAAATTCCGAGGGTATGTTGCTTTTCACGAACGACGGTAAATTTGCAAATGATATTATGCACCCGAGCCGCCATATCTCGAAAACCTACCGCGTTACGGTTCGTCCGTCCATAACCGAAGATCAGCTCGTTCAGCTCACTGCAGGTGTTGAGATCGACGGAAGAAAAACACTTCCTGCAAATGTTGAAGTTATTGACGAAGAAGAGGGCAGGGTAGTGCTTCGCATAATAATCCGCGAGGGAAGAAACCGCCAGATCCGTAAAATGTGTGAAGCTGTTGGACTTGAGGTCGCTCGTCTTCGCAGAACGGCTATCGGTCCTGTAAAGCTTGGCATGCTCAAACCCGGAACGTGGCGCGAACTTACCGCAGAAGAGGTAAAATCACTTCGAAATGCTGTCAATGAGCAGTAAAAATGTTACAAAATATGAACAAATTGAAAATATAATAGATTTAATCTTGCCAACCAAGCTTAAATGGTGTATAATATATGATGGTTTAATTTTAAGTATTGAACGGAGGAACGTTTATGTTGACTGAAAGCCAGAAAACCAAGCTCGCTGACTACAAAAACAACGCAGCGGCTTCGACAAAGGCAAAAGAAAGACTTACTGATTTATTCGACGATGGTGTTTATACCGAGATCAATTCCGCTGTAAAGGCTGAAGATGCAGCTGTTGTAACTGCATACGGCTATGTAGACGGAAGCCCTGTATACGCTTTTTCGCAGGATAAGAGCGTTAACAACGGTGCTGTTACAAAGGCTGTTGCAGCTAAGATCTGTAAGGTTTATGAACTCGCATCAAGAAATGGTGTTCCCGTTGTTGGAATTTTTGATTCCAACGGTGCTGTAGTTACCGATGGCGCTGACGCTATCGCTTCTTACAGCGAGATCCTCGCATATACAAACAATCTTTCGGGTGTTGTTCCGCAGATCGCTGTTATCGCAGGCACTTGCGTAGGCAGTGCGGCTCTTATTGCTGCATCTTCCGATTTCGTTGTTGCTACAGAAGACAGCGCTATCTATCTCACAGCAGGTGAGGGCAAGAACGGTGCAGATGCTGCAAAGCTCGGCGGTGTTTCTGTGCTTGCAAAGGACGATGCTGCGGCTGTAAAGAGCGCAAGAGATATCCTTTCTCTTCTCCCTGCAAACAACCTTGCAGTTGCTCCTGAATTTGAATTTACTGCTCCTGCAAAGGCTGCAGACGGCAAGGCTTCTGATGTAGCTGAGGCTCTCGCAGACGAAGGTAGTGTTATTGAACTTTCCAAGGAGTTCGGTAAGGCATCTTACACAGCTCTTGCAACTCTCGGTGGTTCTGTTGTTGGTATTGCCGCAACAAATAAGACAGCTGATAAGCTCACTTCCGATGACAGCTCCAAGCTTGCTCGTTTCGTAAGAACCTGCGATGCTTTCTCTATCCCTGTTGTTACTGTTATCGATACAGAGGGTTTTGAAAATAACGACAATATTCGTGATCTTGCTAAGCTTGCAAACGCATATGCTGAAGCAACTACAGTTAAGGTTTCCATTGTTACAGGCAACGCTATCGGTTCTGCAATGGTAGCACTCGGAACAGCTAATGCTGATATGACATTTGCTTATCCTAATGCTGTTATTTCTCCTGTTGCTCCTGTTACAGCTGCTGAATTCCTCTATCACGATAAGCTCAAGGGTGCAGTTGATGTTAAGGCTGAAAGAAACAAGATCGCTGCTGAATATGCAGAAAATGAAGCATCTGCTTTCGCTGCTGCTGAAAAGGGCTGTGTTGATGCTGTTATCACTTCCGATGAAGCAAGAGCCAAGGTTCAGTCCGTTCTTGAACTTATGGCAGGCAAGCGTCTTAACAAGCGTCTTCCTAAGAAGCACAGCAATATGCCTTTCTAAGGTATCATTTGTTTTCCTGAAAAGAATGTTTATCCGACAGTTTTCTGTCAAAAATAAATTGAATGGAGTTAATACATAATGAAAAGATTTAATATTACTGTAAATGGCAAAGCTTATGACGTAGCAGTTGAAGAAACAACAGGCGGCGCTGCTCCTGTTGCTGCAGCACCCGTTGCTGCTCCTGCCGCTGCACCCGCTCCTGCTGCTCCTGCAGGCGGTGAACCTGTAACAGCTCCAATGCCCGGAACTATCCTTGACATCAAGGTTTCCGTAGGCACAGAAGTTAAGGAGGGTCAGCCTGTTGCTGTTCTCGAAGCTATGAAGATGGAAAATGATATCCCTGCTGCTAAGAGCGGTAAGGTCGTTGCTATCAACGCTAAGAAGGGCGATTCTGTTCAGACAGGCGATGTTATCCTTACAATTGCATAAGTTTTGTGAAAGGTTGATATAAATTATGGCTAAGATTAAAGTTACGGAAACCGTCCTTCGTGACGCACACCAGTCGCTTATCGCAACCCGTATGCCTTTAAGCGATATGCTTCCTATTCTTTCGAAAATGGACAAGGTAGGTTTCTATTCCGCAGAGGTTTGGGGCGGAGCTACATTCGATGCTTGCATCCGTTTCCTTAATGAAGATCCTTGGGACAGACTCCGCACTATCCGTAAGGAAATGCCCAATACCAAGCTCCAGATGCTTTTCAGAGGACAGAATATGCTCGGATACCGTCACTATGCTGACGATGTACTCGAATATTTTGTACAGAAATCTGTTGCAAACGGCATCGATATCATCAGAATCTTCGATGCTCTCAACGATATCAGAAACCTTAAGACTGCTATCCATGCAGCTAAGAAGGAAGGCGCTCATGCTCAGGTAGCAATGTCTTTCACAGTTGGTGATGTATTCACAGATGAATACTATGCTAACTATGCTAAGCAGTGCGAAGCTGAGGGTGCTGATTCTATCTGTATCAAGGATATGGCTGCTCTTCTTACACCTTATCGTACAGTTTCTCTCGTTAAGGCTGTTAAGGAAGCTGTAGATATTCCTGTACAGCTTCACACACACTACACATCAGGTCTTGCTTCCATGTGCCTCTTAAAGGGTATTGAAAACGGACTTGATATGATCGATACAAGTATGTCACCTCTCGCACTCGGTACTTCCCATGCTCCAACTGAATCTATGGTTGCTGCACTTCAGGGTACAGAGTACGATACAGGTCTTGACCTTGTTCTCCTCAACGAGATCAGAGATTACTTCATGACACTCCGTAAGAAGTATATCGACAGCGGACTTCTTGATCCTAAGATGCTTGCTACAGATACAAACGCTCTTATGTATCAGGTTCCCGGCGGAATGCTCTCCAACCTCCTTTCACAGCTCAAGCAGGCAGGTAAGGAAGATCAGTTTGTTGAAGTTCTTAAGGAAGTTCCTAAGGTTCGTGCCGATTCCGGTATGCCTCCTCTCGTAACTCCTACTTCCCAGATCGTTGGTACACAGGCTGTATTTAATGTTATCAATGGTGAACGTTACAAGACAGTTACTAAGGAATTCAAGGGCCTTGTTAAGGGTGAATACGGCAAAACTCCTGTTGCTATCTCTAAGGAATTCCAGGACAAGATCCTCAAGGGCGAAGAAGCTATTACCTGCCGTCCTGCTGACCTCCTCGAACCTGAGCTTGATAAGCTCCGTGAAGAGTGTGCAGAATGGATCGAACAGGAAGAAGATGTTCTCACATACGCAATGTTCCCGAAGGTTGCACCTAAGTTCTTTGAAGCAAGAAGAAACGCAAAGTACGGCATTGACGGACATGCTGATGCAGCTTCCAAGGTTCACCCGGTCTGATCTAACAAATGACATTTACAAAAAGAGTCGAGAAATCGGCTCTTTTTTGTTCTGTACTACTTGATTTTGAGCCAAAAATATGTTATAATGATATGAAAAGCTGATTAAGGACAAAGTGACTTTTTCGGCAAACATATTATGGATAAAGCGGTGATTTTGTGATAAAAAGCATGACAGGCTTCGGAAGATGCCTTGAATCCGTGGACGGTAAAACTATCATTGTTGAGATCAAATCTTTCAATCACAGATACTATGAATTCTCGTCAAGAGTTCCAAGAAGCTGCGGATATCTCGATGAAAAGCTTAAATCGTTCATTCAGGGAAAGGTTTCGAGAGGTAAGATAGATGTCGGCGTTTCCATTCAGTCTGACGGTGTCAGTGATGAAAAGATCGAGGTAAATTCAGAAGTTGCCAAGGGCTATATAACAGCTTTAAGAAGTGCGAATGAAGAGCTCGGACTTGAAGATGACCTTACGCTTTCAAGAATTATGCGTCTGCCTGATATTTTTGATGTTAAAAAGGTAGAAGAGGACGAAGAAACTGTCTGGAACGAGGTAAAGTCGGTCGCTGAAAAGGCTCTTGAAAGATTTATCGCTATGCGTGAAGCCGAGGGCGAGAAGATGCGCGAAGATATTCTTTCAAGACTTGATTATATCACTAAACTTGTGGAAAAAATAGAGAAGAAATCACCCGAAACCACTGAAAAGTATCGCAAAAAACTTTTCGATAAAATTTCCGAGGTGCTTAAGGACACAAATGTTGACGAGCAGAGAATACTTACCGAGGCTGCTATCTTCTCCGAAAAGACAGCTGTCGATGAAGAAACCGTTCGTCTGCGCAGCCATATAAATCAGTGCAGAGAAATGCTTTCGATGAATGAAGCTGTCGGCAGAAAGCTCGATTTTCTTATTCAGGAATTTAACCGCGAAGCAAACACTATCGGCTCAAAATGTCAGGATATTGAGATCACAAAGGTGGTCGTTGACTTGAAATCCGAGATCGAAAAGATTCGCGAACAGGTCCAGAACATCGAATAAATTTAATGGGAGAGCGCTATGAAGCTTATCAATATTGGTTTCGGAAATATGATTTCCGCAAGCCGACTTATAACGATTGTAAGTCCCGAGTCAGCTCCGATAAAACGAATCATTCAGGACGCGAAAGACAAGGGAATGCTCATTGATGCAACTTATGGCAGAAGAACCAGAGCTGTTATCATTATGGACAGCGACCATGTGATCCTTTCTGCCGTACAGCCTGAAACTGTTGCAGGCAGACTTGACAATGATGATGAGGTGGACGATGATGAGTAAGGGTACATTATTTATTGTTTCAGGACCGTCCGGCTGCGGAAAGGGAACTGTTCTTGCTGAAATTTTAAAGCAGGATAATGTTTATTATTCCGTTTCGGCAACAACAAGAGCTCCTCGTCCGGGCGAAGTCAATGGTGTGAATTATCATTTTCTTTCCAAAGAAGAATTTGAAAAGCTTATCGAAAACGGCGGTATGCTTGAATACGCAAACTACTGTGGAAACTATTACGGCACACCGAAAAAGCCGGTCGAAGATATGCTCGCTGAGGGCAAGAACGTCATTCTTGAGATAGAAGTTCAAGGCGCTTTGAAAGTAATGGAAAAATGTCTCGAAGCTGTTTCGGTTTTCATTCTTCCACCGTCACTCAAAGAACTTCGCAGAAGACTTCACAAACGCGGTACGGAAACCGAAGAAGTTATTGAAAAGCGTATCGGAGAAGCAGCAGGCGAAATACGCAAGGCTGTAAACTACGATTATGTTATGATAAACGGCGAGTTGGAAATTGCTGTTTCCGACCTGCTTTCTATAATCAATTCACAAAAGCTTAAAAAAGAAAATTCAGAATATTTAATTGATGAGGTGCTTGAAAATGCTTAGACCAACTATTTCACAGATTGCAACAAAGGGTGAAAGCTACTATTCCGTAGTTATTGCCGTAGCAAAACGCGCAAGAGAGATCTCTGACGAGCTTTACGAAAACAAGCAGATACTTGAACAGAAGCCTGTAAAGACAGCTGTTGAAGAGTTCGCTGCAAGAAAGTATTACATTGTTGAAGACCCTTCTTTGAAATCTCCTGCTACAAAAGACTAATACTCGGAGGGATTGAGCTTGGCTTGTGAGAAATATATTGCCGCTGTCGCGGTGAGCAATACATCGCTGTATTTCGACAGACGGTACAAATATATAGTTCCGACCGAGCTTGAAGAGATCGTTCGTCCGGGGTGCAGAGTTATTGTTCCTTTCGGGAAAGGCAACCGCAAAAGAATAGGCGTTGTTGTTCGCCTTGACCTTGTGGCAGAACTCTCACCCGAAGAAAAAATGTCGGATTTCAAGCCGATACGTTCGGTGGTGGATAAAGAACCGCCACTGAATGACGAAATGCTTGAACTTATGATGTGGCTGCGCGAAACAACGCTCTGCACATATTTTGAAGCATTTCGCGCGCTTATTCCGATAGGACTTAACGTGGATTATACGGAAAGATACGTTACGGCAGGCGGAGAACTCCCGTCGGAAGATGTTCTTTCAGATAGTGCAAAAAAAGTTTGGAAGAATTTCTGCGAAGATGTATCAACTATCGAAAATGCCAAAGGCGCGGATATAGCTGAACTTGTCGATAAAGGTTTTATTGTCGAAAATGATGATATAAAACGTCGCAAGAAGGACGATACTATAAAAATGCTTCGTCTTTCCGAAGAATATCTTGCCGAAAGCAGCGCATTTAACGTTTCCGAAAAGGGAAGAGCTGTAGTCGAACTTCTTGAAGGCTGCGGCGCGGCTTCGGTAAAGGAAATTTCGTATATCTGCGGAGTTTCGGCGAGCGTTATCTCAACTTTGAAGAAAAATCACATCGTTGAGGCTTTTGAAAATGAGTATATCAGTGACCCTGTTGTTGATATAACCGAAAAAGTCAGCGATATCATTCTTTCTGATGAACAGCAAAAAGCGTTCGACGGAATATCTGCTCTTATTGATGAGGGAAAACCCGAGGCGGCGCTTCTTTATGGAGTGACGGGCAGCGGAAAGACCTCTGTATTTATAAAGCTTATTCAGTATGTCCTTGACAAAGGACGAAATGTAATAATGCTCATTCCCGAAATTTCGCTCACACCTCAGGTCGTGAGAAAATTTCAGGGACTTTTCGGAAACAAAGTTTCCGTTATGCACAGCAATCTTTCGCTGACGCAAAGGCTCGATGAGTTCAAGCGTGTAAAAGCAGGCAAGGCGCGTATCGTTGTCGGTACACGAAGTGCTGTTTTTGCGCATCTTGATAATATCGGGCTTATAATTATGGACGAAGAGGGAGAACAAACCTATAAATCCGAATCTTCACCGCGTTACAATGCAAAAGATATTGCAAAAAAGCGGTGTGTGACGCATAATGCTCTGCTTCTTATGGCTTCTGCCACACCGTCGATAGAAAGTTTTTATTACGCTCAAACAGGTAGATATAAGCTTTTTACGATGAAACAGCGTTATTCTCAAAATAAGCTTCCCGATGTTGAGATAATCGACCTTGCGACAGAGGGGTTCTATGACAGTTCAGCGATCTTGTCCGAACGGCTCGTTGATGAGCTTTCGATAAATCTTGACAGAGGAGAACAGAGTATTCTTCTTCTCAACCGAAGAGGTTATCATACTTTTATAAGCTGCTGTGATTGCAAGCAGACCGTTACTTGTCCGAACTGCAGCGTTCCGCTGACTTATCACAAGGTCAACAATATGCTTGTATGCCATTATTGCGGACATATTGAAAATATGATAACGGTTTGTCCGAACTGCGGCAGGAATCACATAAAGCAGACGGGATTCGGCACTCAAAAAGTTGAAGACGAAGTCGCAAAGCTTTTTCCGAACGCAAGGCTTTTGCGAATGGACGCTGACACGACATATTCACGAACGGCGTACGAAAAAAACTTCCGTGCGTTTGAAAACGGCGAGTATGACATCATGCTTGGCACTCAAATGATAGCAAAGGGTCTTGATTTCCCGAATGTTACTCTTGTAGGCGTTGTTTCGATAGATAAGGCGCTGTTTTCCGGCGATTTCCGAAGCTATGAGCGAACTTTTTCGCTTTTGACTCAGGTAGTAGGACGATGCGGCAGAGGTGAAAAGCAGGGTCGGGCTTATATCCAGACATTCGTTCCTCAGCATTATGTTATAAACCTCGCGGCAAAGCAGGATTATGAGGAATTCTATCGTCAGGAGATAGAAATGCGAAAAACGCTGCTCTATCCGCCATTCTGCGATACCTGCCTTATAGAACTTTCGTCTGAAATTGACAGTTGTGCACAAACGGCGTCGTTCTGCTTTATGCATAAATTAAAGGAAAAGATAGACAAGGAAAATATTCATATACCGCTTGTTGTTCTTGGGCCGTCACGCTGCACATACGAAAAGCTGAACGGCAGATATAGATACAGGATAATTATAAAATGCAAAAACAACACAGTTTTCCGAAGTTTTATCGGTGATGTTTACAAAGGCTGTTCAAAGCTTCGCGAATTTGCAAATGTCAGAGCATATATTGATATAAACGGAGATATAAGCATTTAATATAAAAACACTTTAAGAGAGCTGTGTTTAATAAATGCAGTCTTATAAAATGGAGGAATATAAAATGGCACTCAGAAACATTGTAAATAAATCGGAGGAAGTTCTTCATAAGAATTGCAGACCCGTTGAAAAATTTGATGAAAAGCTCGGTATTTTACTTGATGATATGGCAGAAACTATGTACAAGGCAAAGGGTGTAGGACTTGCAGCTCCGCAGGTCGGAATTCTCCGCCGTGCAGTTGTTATTGATGTAGGCGACGGTCTTGTTGAACTTATCAACCCGGTTATCGTTAAGAAATCGGGTAAGCAGAGAGGTATTGAAGGCTGTCTTTCATGTCCAGATCAGTGGGGATATGTTGTTCGTCCAATGAATGTTACTGTAAAGGCGCAAGACCGTACAGGCAAAGAGATTGAGATAAAGGCGAAGGAGTTCTTCGCGAGAGCTATTTGTCATGAGCTTGACCACCTTGACGGACATCTTTTCATTGAAAAGGTAGATGAATTCGTTGACCCTAAGGATCTTGAGGATGCATAATCAAAAGGAGAACGCTCAATGAATATAGTTTTTATGGGAACACCCGATTTCGCTGTTCCTTGTCTTAAAGCGCTTGTTGAGAGCGGTGAGACTGTTTCTGCTGTATTTACACAGCCTGATAAGCCAAAGGGCAGGGGAATGAAACTTCTTCCGCCGCCTGTAAAGGAAACAGCCTTGTCATATGGGATCTCCGTTTATCAGCCAACAAGTTTGAAAAAAGGCGAAGATGCAGAGCTGGCTCTCAAAGTTCTGAGAGATATTGCTCCTGACCTTATTGTAGTTGTTGCTTACGGAAAAATTCTCCCGAAAGAGATACTTGATCTTCCAAAGCATTTTTGCGTGAATGTTCATGCTTCGCTTCTTCCGAAGTACCGCGGTGCTGCTCCTATTCAGAGAGTTGTTCTTGACGGTGAAAAGGAAACGGGCGTTACAACAATGCTTATGGCAGAGGGACTTGACACGGGAGATATGCTTCTTTCCGCAAAAACAGAGATAGGTGCGAATGAAACGGCTTCCGAACTTCACGACAGACTTTCCGAAATGGGTGCAAAGCTTCTTCTTGATACAGTTAAAGCTGTAAAGGATAACAGCATTACACCCATACCGCAGGATGATTCGCTTTCAAACTATGCAGCAATGATAACCAAGGATATGTGTCCTATCGATTTCACACGCCCTGCTGCCGAAATTCACAGACAGATATGCGGACTTTCGTCTTCGCCGTGTGCAAAAGCTATGTACAACGGTAAGTTTTTGAAGATATACAAGTCAGAGATGACGGGCGAAACTTCTGATGCTGCTCCGGGAACTATTGTAAATGAAAAGAACTTTACAGTTGTCTGCGGCGATGAAAATACAGTTACTTTCCTTGAAATCCAGGCGGAGGGTGGCAAGCGTATGATAACCGCTGATTATCTCCGAGGAAAGCCTGTTTCAAAGGGAGAAGTTCTTTCTTAAGTTCAGCATATCGTTTTTATCTGAAAGGAGAAATGCTAAATGCTTTATGATCCTACCTATATTCTGGTAATTCCTGCGCTGATTTTTGCGCTTGTCGCACAGTGTATGGTAAAATCAACATTCAGCAAATACAGCCAGATACGCAACAGACGCGGCGTTACAGCTGCCGAGGTTGCGCGAAAGATACTTGATGAAAACGGATTGTTTGATGTTCGTATCGAACGCGTCAGCGGAGATCTTACTGACCATTATGACCCGAGAACAAATGTAGTGCGGCTTTCCGATTCTGTATATAACAGCACATCGGTTGCGGCTGTCGGCGTTGCGGCCCACGAAACCGGTCACGCTATACAACATTCGGTTGGATATGCGCCTATAAAAATAAGAAATGCGATTCTTCCGGTGGCTCAGATAGGTTCGCAGGCAGCGATGCCGCTTGTACTGATCGGACTTATTTTCAGCCGTTCACTTGGCTTCCTTATTGATATAGGCATTATCGTTTATGTTGCTGTTGTACTTTTCCAACTTGTGACACTTCCTGTTGAGTTCAATGCAAGCGGAAGAGCATTGCGCATACTTGAGGGAAGTTATATACTTGAAAGCGACGAGAACAAAATGGCTAAGAAAGTCCTTACGGCTGCTGCAATGACTTATGTTGCTGCACTTTTCTCGGCATTGACTACACTTTTGCGTTTAGTGCTTATCTCAAACAACAGAAGACGCTGAAATATATAAAGGAGAAAAAGCTGATATGAAGTCTGCAAGAATGATCGTTTGCGAATTGCTTGAAAAGCTTGAAAAAAGTGCATATTCAAACCTCGCGCTCGACGGAGTTTTGCAGAGTGCTGATGTTTCAGCGAGGGATAAAGCTTTTATCTCGCGTCTTTTCTATGGTGTTATTGAACGAAAAGCAACGCTTGACTATATAATTTCGCTTTATAGTTCAAAGCCGCTCCAAAAACTTGATACAGTGATACTTGAAACGCTCCGTATGGGAATCTACCAGCTTTTGTATATGGATTCCGTTCCCGACAACGCGGCAGTGAACGAGTCAGTCGAACTGGTAAAACAGCTTGGGAAAAAGAGTGCAGCGCCGTTTGTAAATGCTGTGCTTCGCAGTTTTATCAGAGATGATAAAAAGTTTGTATTGCCAAAGGATAGACTGCAAAAATTCTGTGTGGAATATTCCTGCTCGGCTGATTTGGCGAAAAGGCTTATAGATCAGTACGGCGAAGATAAGGCTTCGAAATTCTTGAAGCGATCACTTGAACCGCACAAGCTTTATCTTCGTGTAAACAACACTAAAACCGATTGTGATTCTCTGATAACGGATTTTTCCAAGAATGGTGTTTCAGTGAAAAAATGTATGCTTCTTGATAACTGTCTTGAAGCAGAGCCTTTCGGCTCAGTCGAGAATAACGAACTTTTCAAAAAAGGTTATTATCATGTTCAGGATCTTTCATCGCAGCTTTGCTGTGCGGCGCTTGAACCGAAAAAAGGTGAGAAGGTACTTGATATATGTTCCGCACCCGGTGGAAAGGCATTTACCATTACAGAGATGGCAGACGATGAATGTGAACTTTATGCCTGTGAACTTCACGATAAAAGAGTTAAACTCATAAAAAACGGTGCAGAACGGCTTGGGCTGAAAAGCATAAAGGCTTTACAGAATGATGCCAAAGTTTATAACGAAAGTTTTCCGAAATTTGATAAAATACTCTGTGATGTGCCTTGTTCCGGAACGGGAGTTATACGTTCAAAACCTGAAATAAAGTATGCAGGCTTAAAAAAGTTTGAGGGGCTGCCGAAGATACAGTATGATATACTGAGCACGGCTGCGAAATACCTTAAAGTCGGCGGCGAGCTTGTTTACTCGACCTGCACAGTGCTTAAAGAAGAAAATGAGCTTGTAATTGATAAATTTTTGAAAGAGAACAAAGATTTTGCAGGAGTTTCGTTCCTTACGGATATCGGCGCTCCTTTCGGAGAATACAAAGTTTCGATAATTGCCGAAAGCTTTGATTGCGAGGGCTTTTTTATAAGCAAAATACGCAGGATAAACTGAAATATTTACCTATGAGGTGACATTTTTGAAAAAAGATATACTTTCTTATTCGCTCGAAGAGCTTGAAGTTGCACTCGCAGAAATAGGCGAGAAAAAATTCCGTGCAAAACAAATATATGAGTGGCTTCATGTACAAAGAGTGTCGGAATTTGACAAGATGAGTAATATTTCATTGTCATTGCGCACAAAACTTGATGAAGAATTTTATATAAATAGTATAAATATAGTAAAAAAGCTTGAATCTCATATAGATAATACTGTAAAATATCTATATGAGCTTTCGGACGGCAACCACGTTGAGTGTGTTATGATGGAGTACAAGCACGGAAACAGCCTTTGCATTTCGACACAGGTCGGCTGCAAAATGGGCTGCCGTTTCTGCGCTTCGACCATTGCAGGCTTCAAACGAAATCTTCTTCCGTCGGAAATGCTTCTGCAGATATATACAGCCGAAAAGGAAAGCGGCAAGCACGTTGACAGTCTTGTGCTTATGGGCATCGGCGAACCGCTCGATAACTTCGACAATGTTGTAAAGTTTTTACAGCTTCTCTCTTATGAAACGGGCAAGAATATGAGCCTGCGTCACGTTTCGCTTTCGACCTGCGGACTTGTGAATAGGATATATGACCTTGCGGAGTATAAATTCGGACTGACGCTTTCTATCTCACTCCATGCGGTAACAGATAAAAAGCGCAGCGAGATAATGCCCGTAAATAACCGTTTCTGCATCAGCGAGCTTTTGCAGGCTTGCCGTGATTATATTGATAAGACCGGCAGAAGAATTAGCTTTGAATATTCCGTTATCCACGGTGTCAATGATTCGCCCGAAGATGCGGCAGGGCTTATAAAGCTGCTCAAAAATATGAACTGTCACGTTAATCTTATCCCCGTAAACGAGATAAAGGAGCGCGACTTCAAGGCAGACAGAAAATCACTTGAAAAATTTGAGGAAATGCTCATAAAGGGCGGACTTAATGCCACAACAAGGCGCACTCTCGGTGCTGATATAAACGCCGCCTGCGGACAGCTCAGGCGTGAATATGAGATCTGATATACCATAGAAAGGACGGTGAATACTGCGATGTATGCTTTTTCCGATACAAATATTGGTTTGACTCGAAAAGAAAACCAGGACAGAGTTCGTACAGGAGTTCTTGCAGATGATGCAGTGTTTGCTGTTATCTGTGACGGTATGGGCGGAGAAAATGCAGGAAGTGAAGCGAGCGAACGCGCTATTCAAGTCATTTACGACCGCATCACAAAGGTTTTTCGCCGCGATTATGACGATAATTCGATAAAAAATCTTCTTATTTCCGCAGTGACGACCGCCAATGCTGTTGTTTATGATGTTGCGTGGTCGGACGAAAATATGTCGGGTATGGGAACTACCTGCGTTATTGCGCTTAAAGTCGGCAGCAAAGTTCATATCGTCAATGTCGGAGATTCACGCGCTTACCGCATTGGTGAGAAGATAGACCTTATCACCAAGGATCACACTGTTGTTATGCGTATGTATGAAAACGGCGAGATCTCTTATGAAGATATGAAAACCCACCCACAGAAAAACTACATAACCAAGGCTGTCGGCGTTAAGGATATGATCTCACCCGATTATTTTGTTCTTGATGCAGACGAAAATACTGCGGTGCTGCTATGTTCGGACGGACTTACTAACAACTGCAGTGAGGATGATATGTTCAGGATAACCTCTTCGGCTTCACCCGAGGACATTCCGTCAGAACTTATAAAAATTGCGCTTGAAAACGGCGGCAATGATAATATATCGGTTGCCGTCATAAAATAAATAATGGTTTCTGCACAAAGTTTATCGGAAACCGACTTTTCATTGAATTAAGGACGATTTTTTTACAGGAGTGAAGTTAATGGATAAAAACATAGGCAAGAAGATCGACGGCCGCTATGAGATCACCGAACTTATCGGCGTAGGCGGCATGGCTGATGTTTACAAGGCCAATGATCTTCTCGAAAACAGAGTTGTTGCGGTAAAGATCCTCAAAAACGAATTTGCGGACAATGAGGATTTCGTGCGGCGTTTTCGCAACGAATCCAAGGCAATTGCTGTTTTGTCACACCCTAATATCGTGAAGGTATTCGATGTTGGCTTCTCCGATAAGCTTCAGTTTATCGTTATGGAGTATATCGATGGCATTACACTCAAAGAATTTATGGAGCAGCAGGGTGTGCTCAAATGGAAGGACACCGTTCATTTCATAATTCAGATACTTAAAGCGCTCCAGCATGCTCACGACAGAGGAATTGTACACCGTGACATCAAGCCGCAGAATATTATGCTTTTCCCTGACGGTCAGATAAAGGTCATGGATTTCGGCATTGCGCGCTTTGCCCGTGAAGAGGGAAAGACGATCTCCGACAAGGCTATCGGCTCTGTTCATTATATAAGCCCCGAGCAGGCAAGAGGAGATATCACCGATGAAAAGAGCGATATCTATTCTGTTGGTGTAATGATGTATGAGATGCTCACGGGTGTAAAGCCTTTTGATGCGGATAATCCTGTGACCGTTGCGCTTATGCACATGCAGAACGAACCCAGGATGCCGCGTGAGATCAACGATTCTATTCCCGAGGGACTTGAAGAGATCGTTGTCCGTGCAATGCAGAAAGAACCGTCAAAGCGCTATCAGTCCGCTTCCGAAATGATAAAGGATATCGAAGAATTCAAGAAAAATCCGAGCATTGTTTTTGAATATAAATATCTTTCCGAAAAGACACAGTATTATAATGCAAATGCTGTTTCAAGAGCCGCTGCCGCTTATGAAGCTGCAGGAAACGAAAAGGCTTCAAAGCCCGCTCACGATAAGGCAGGGGAACATGCTGCCGCAAAGACAAAAACAAAGGTAAAGACCAAGTCCACAAAGGACGATTACGACGAAGATTATGATGATTACGATGATTACGAGGACGATGAAAAGGTTTCAAAATCCTCTTATCTCGTTGTTATTCTCACAGCAATCGCCGCAGGTATTCTTATAATCGTTGTTGCATTTACAGCGCTTGCTATCATCAAAACTATCAACAATGGCAAAGATGCGGAAGTCGGAAAGATGCCTAACATCGTCGGCTACAGCTTCCAGGAGGTCAAGACATACTGGGCAAGCAGCTTTAAGGATATAACGATCGAATCGCAGGAATACTCTTCCAAATATCCTGAGGGCGCTATCATCTCGCAGACACCTGCCGAGGGACGTGATTATCTTGTCGGTCAGGTCGAGGTAAAGGTTGTTGTCAGCAAGGGGCCGAGAATGGTTTCGATACCAAATGTTTACGGTCTTGACTCCGCAACGGCACAGAATATGCTTGCAAATAATGAGGGCTTCAACGTTATAATTATGAGCGTATGCGATGATGAAGTCGATAAGGACTATGTAATTATGACCGACCCTGCACGAAATGAGCAGGCTGAATACGGCTCGACTGTTTACCTCTATGTAAGCCGCGGACCGGAGGAGCAGGACGTTATCGTTCCCAATGTTGTGGGTCAGGATCTTGACAAGGCAAAGGAACTTCTCAAGGATAAATTCACTGTTCAGGTCATGACAGCCGATTCGGCAGAGCCTGAAAACAGAGTTATCGAGCAGTCAATACCTGCCGTTGGCGAAGATGGGTCAGCGAACATTGTTCCGATAAAGTCAACTATTATTCTTACGGTAAGTACAGGTGTTGTTCCCGAAGAAGAAGCGGTTATCACATTTAAGATACCGAGCAATATCGACAGCGGTTCGGTAACATTCAACTGCTATTACAACGGAAAGATAATCGGAACGGAACAGATTGACAATATCGCTTATGCGAAGACTGTTTCTATCACGGTAAAGGGCAGTGGTCTTGAAACCATTATCCTTGAAGCGATAAACAACGGAACAAATGAAAATGCAACGATCGGCGAATACGAGATCGATTTTGATGAAAATACTGTAACCGAAACAAACTTTGAAAAGGAGCTTCTCCGAGATCTGTTTGCGGAAACGCAGACTGAAACAGAGCCCGATTACAATGATGATGTTTCGGATGGCAATAATGATTACGTTGATCTTAACGATGAAGATTTCTGGAACAATCTTCTGAACGGATATTAATATTATGGAACCAACAAAAGGATTGATAATAAAATCTATCGGGGGACTTTATTCTGTAAAGTCCCCCTTGGGCGTTATAGAATGTAAGGCGAGGGGGATATTCAGAAAGCAGAATATCTCGCCGTGTGTCGGTGACGAAGTAGTTGTGTCGGACGGAGTTATCTCGGAGATAATGCCGAGAAAAAACGAACTCATCCGCCCTCCGCTCGCTAATCTCGATTATATGATATTCGTTGTTTCGACCTGTGAGCCTTCGCCGAATTTTCTACTCCTTGATAAATTTATTGCGATATGTGTTTTTAAGGGGATAAAGCCGCTCATTGCCGTTACAAAATCGGATATAAAGGCTGACGATTCAATAACGGAAATATATAAGAACTCAGGTGCAGAGGTTTTCGTAATAGATTATTCCGACGAAAGCAGCTTCACGGCACTTTATGATAAGATAGCTGGAAAGCTTTGTGCCTTTACTGGAAATACGGGCGTTGGAAAATCTACGCTTCTCAATCATCTTGACACTGATACTGTCCGCGCAACGGGCGAAATAAGCCAAAAGCTCGGCAGAGGCAGACATACAACTCGTCACGTTGAAATGTTTGAGATGAAAAATGGCGCGTTGGTTGCCGATACACCGGGGTTTTCTACATTTGAAACTAACAAATACGATATTATCTTGAAAGACGAGCTTGCAGGCTGTTTCAATGAGTTTGGAGAGTATTTTGGAAAGTGCCGCTTTCCAGATTGCTCGCACACAAAGGAAAAAGGCTGTGCTGTCATTGATGCTGTAAAGAACGGTGATATACCGTTATCACGCCACGAAAGCTATGTTGCTATGTATGAAGAAGCAAAGCAGATAAAGGAATGGGAAATCGGAAAATGAGCGAATGCTATATTTTCGGCGGAGCAAAAATTGAAAATTACGGATTTATAAAGATACCAAATGATGCTTTCATAATCGCGGCTGACAGCGGTATCTCTCATCTGAAAGGCTTCGGCGTTGAACCCGATATTATTATGGGCGATTTTGACAGCTGCGAAATTCCGACTGAATACAATTGCGGGATCGTACGCTTCAAGCCCGAAAAAGACGATACCGACCTTATGATTGCTGTAAAAAAGGCGCTTTCACTTGGTTCTGACAGAATTTTTATCCTTGGGGCAATGGGCGGTAGATTCGACCACACGATAGCCGCGCTGCAAACGCTTGAATATATCTATGAAAACGGTGCTTATGGTGCGATTTTAGATGAAAATAATGCTGTTTATATCCAAAGTGTTGGAAAGAGCAGATATAAAGCCGATAAAAACTGTTATTTTTCCGTTTTGTCGCTTACAGATGAATCAGTGGTTTCTATAAGTGGAACGAAATACGAATTGCAGGATTCGGTCATCGTGCGGAGTTTTCCGCTTGGAGTGAGCAATGAATTTGCCGATGAATATGCGGAAATCGAAATTTCAAAGGGAAAAGTCCTTATAATCTATTCAAAAAAGTAAAATTTGTAACCGCTTTTGCGACTGCGGCATAGTATATACCAAACTAAAGTTTGGAGGAGATATTATGAAAGTCGTAGTTATCAAAAGCCCTAAAATGCTCGCAAACATTTTTCGTATAATCTTTCGGATAAAAAAAGACGACAGCGACAGCTAATGAAAACCGCCCGAGGAAAAATCATTCCTTGGGCGGTTTGTTTTTGTTCTTGATATTTGCAAGTGGAGAAGCGTCCATTGCTTCTTTAACATTTTCATTTGATAAATGTGTGTAAATTTCGGTAGTTGAAATACTTTTGTGTCCGAGTATATTTCTTAGAGTAAGTGTATCAACATTACCATGTTGATACATAAGCGTTGCAGCAGTGTGGCGAAGTTTATGGGCTGATAAGCCTCGGTTATCAAGATTGCTGTCATGCAGCGCTTTGTCAACTATCTGTTCAACTCTTCTGTTGGTTATCCTTGAACCCTGCTTGCTCAAAAAAAGTGCATTTGGTTCTTTATCTGATGGTTTTCTTGTTGGAAGATAAGTTACTATAGCATCTGCGCAAGCATCATTAACGTGAATGATTCGTTCTTTGTTGCCTTTTCCAAGCAGACGCATAGAACGCTCATCAAGATTAACATCTTGCATATTTAATCCAACAAGCTCACTTAATCTCATTCCACAGTTGATGAAAAGCGTCACAATACAATAATCGCGCAGGTAAAAAGGGTCATCGGTGTTCATATTTTCAAGTAATTTTATACTTTCATCGAGCGTTAAAAACTTTGGAAGATGTTCATGCATTTTAGGATAATCAACATCTTTTGTTGGTTCATCGTCAATAAGTTCGAGGTCACGATGCAAACATCGGAAAAAAAGACGCAGAGATGCAAGTTTTCTATGTCTTGTTTTAGCTGTGTTTTTTCTATCTGCGGCAACATAATTAAGATATTGGAGAATGTCCAGTTTTGTTAATGATTTGATGTAATCTATCGGAACATCAGAAATATCTATCATATTAAACGGAGTGTTAGGGGGAACAACACCATTTTTTACTTTTAAATAACGTAGAAAAATTCTCAAATCTATAAAATATGTATCAATAGTTTTTTCTGCTTTCAGCAAAACGACACGCTGATATGTGAAAAAATCGTTGAGAAAGTATGGGCATTCATCAGGATTTATCATAACTTACGGGTTCACTTCCTTATAATAACTGTTTACTTTATTTTAATA
>CALANW010000167.1 GCA_937926145.1 uncultured Ruminococcus sp.
CGCTTATTCTTTATGTTCGGAACAACTATCCTCGGCAAATAAACGTGAGGAGCAAGGCGACGAGCGTTTAGCACCGACGGGATATGAATGGCGGTTCCTCTTTAGCATCAAGTCATAAAATTCTTTTTCGTCAATATGCATAAATGCAATATACTTTTTCAACAGCCTGGTTGAAGTGTAAATACACTCACTTCGTTCGTGTATTTACGCTTCAAGGACAGTTTGTTTTAGGAAAATAGGAATTGGCGCAATTCACAGTTTATGGCTTTACGAAATTTATTTCTCATATTTCGTTTTACTTTTTTTGTGTGAATTGCGCCTTTTGATTTGATAGTGATTTTTCTGTTGCGGCAAGCTTTTCGCTGTTAGTTTAAGGTGTTTCGCTCTCTGCGGAGAGCGATGAGGGACGCTGTCCCCTTGACCCCCGCAAGCCTTTGAAAAGGCTTGACCTAAACTTTAGTTGGCTTCGCAGCACCGAACAAATTCAAGCTTTGCAAAAATTACACATTACGCATTAATTACAGCATTTTGCATAATTTCTCCCGAATTATACCGAAACAATTCTACTTGTGTTTTCCCGAAAAAAGGAGTAAAATAGAAAAGTCGGTGGCTTAAAGTCAGGTAATGGGCAGACATTTTTCCGTTACCGAGCGGACAGCTTTGGATAATTTGTAAACTGACCTGCGAATTACCCAAAACGGTTTGCTTTGCTGCCAAATTTTTTTGTAAAAATAGGATCAAGGGGTGTTTTTTCTTGAATATCTTCAAAAACTACGGAACAAGGCTCAAAACCGAGTTCAAGGGGTACAACGCAGGCGCATTCGCAAAGGACGCACTCGCCGGCGTTACCGTCGCAGCAGTCGCTCTTCCGCTCGCACTCGCATTCGGCGTATCTTCGGGCGCAACTGCCGCAGCAGGACTTGTTACCGCTATCATCGCAGGCATCGTTATCGGCGCACTTTCGGGCGGCTCGTACCAGATAAGCGGACCGACAGGCGCAATGACAGCTATCCTGCTCTCACTTGTCGCTAAATATCAGCTTCAGGGCGTTTTCATCGCAAGCCTTATGTCGGGCGTTATCCTGCTGATATGCGGACTTTTAAAGCTCGGCAAGATAGTTTCCTACCTGCCGCTGCCCGTTATCACAGGCTTTACATCGGGTATTGCAATAATCATCGCTTTCGGTCAGATAAATAACTTCACGGGTCTTACCTGCGAGGGCGACTCCACTATCTCAAAAACGATAAGTTACTTCACCTTGGAGCAGCATTTCAACCTCGCAGCGTTCCTTATCGGCGTTGCAGTCGTCATCTTTATGGCGTTTTACCCGAAAAAGATAAACCAGTATTTCCCCGGTTCGCTCGCAGCGATCATCCTCGCAACTATCGCAGAGTTCATTTTTAACTTTGACGTTACGCAGGTAGGGGAGATACCGAAGAGCATCTTCCTCCCAGACAGACTTGACGTTTCCGCTATCACTATCCCACAGCTTGAATCGCTCATCGTTCCCGCTATCTCAATTGCAGCGCTCGGACTTATCGAAAGCCTTCTTTGCGGCGCTTCGGCAGGCAGAATGAAGAATGAAAAGCTTGATGCAAATCAGGAGCTTATCGCGCAGGGCATCGGCAATATGGTAATCCCGTTCTTCGGCGGCGTTCCTGCAACAGCCGCTATCGCAAGAACAGCCGTTGCTATCAAATCGGGCGGAAAAACAAGACTTACAAGCGTTTTCCACTCTGTTGTGCTTCTCGCAGCAATGTTCTTCCTCGCTCCCGTTATCTCGAGAATACCGCTCGCAGCACTTGCAGGTGTACTTATGATGACAGCTTGGAGAATGAACGACTGGAAGGTCATCAAGGGCATCTTCAACCGCAAGATAAAGACCCAAATGGCACAGTTCCTCCTCACAATGATCGCAACAGTTATCTTCGACCTCACTATCGCAATTCTCATTGGCGTACTCTTCTCCGTCGTAATGTTCGTCCTCAAGGTTTCGGATATGCAGATAAGCGTTTCGGAAGTTGACCCCGAAAGACTTCCGAACCACCCCGACCACCTCAAGGATAAGAGAACAGCCGTTGTCTATATGACAGGCCCTCTCTACTTCGGCACAGCGAATATCCTCGAAGATAAGCTTTCCGATATCGCCGACAGAGAAATAATAATCCTCTCAATGCGAGGCGTTCCGTTTGCAGACGCAAGCGGCGTTCAGGCTTTGCAGGAAGTCGTTGCGGAGCTTTCCAAGAAAGACGTAATGGTGTTCTTCACTGCTATCCAGCCGCCCGTTATGGAAATGATAGACCGCTGCGGTCTGAGCGCAGACGTGGGCAGCGATAAGTTCTTCTGGAGCACAGACAAGGCAATAGACGCTATCCTTACGGAAAACTAATTTGAAATTAATTCGGAATTATGAATTTGGAATTCGGAATTCGGAATTATTGTACTGCGCTAAAATATTAACAAACGCAGTTCATTCTTCAACTTAAAAAGGTGCAAATCGTGAATGTTTGATTTGCACCTTTTATTTATACTAAACACCAATAAAATAAAGAAAAAACTGCGCTGAGACCCAATAAAATATAGTCTTTTGCTGAATTTTAACGAAATAAAATAATTCTGAATTCCGCATTCCGCATTCCGAATTATTTTCTGTTATTCCAAATTCTATATGATTTATGCAAATTAGAGCAGAATACGCAAAAAAACTTGACATTTTTTGCAGAAGTGCTATACTTTTTTAATGGATAAAGGTTCACCTTAACGAATATTTTGGCGCAACCTTAAAAATTAATCGTTTTGGAGGCAATTTAATATGTCACAGGAATTTATCGTTGAAACATCAGCACGTCACGTTCACGTTACAGAGGAAACCCTCGAAGTTCTCTTCGGCAAGGGTCATACCCTCACAAAGAAAAAGGATCTTTCACAGCCGGGTCAGTACGCTTGCGAAGAGCGCGTTGAAGTAGTAGGCCCTAAGAAGTCCCTCGCTAACGTTTCTATCCTCGGACCATGCAGAAAGGCAGATCAGGTTGAACTTTCCGCAACAGATGCACGTTCTATCGGCATCGCAGCTCCTATCAGAGAGAGCGGAGATACAGCAGGCTCGGGCGCTTGCAAGCTCGTTGGACCTTGCGGCGAAGTTGAACTCAAAGAGGGCGTTATCGTCGCAAAAAGACATATCCACCTCACAAAAGCAGACGCAGAAGAACTCGGCGTAAAGGATAAGGACGTTGTTTGGGTAAAGGTAGAAACTCCCGAAAGAAAAGCTATCCTCGGCGACGTAGTATGCAGAGTTTCCGATTCATACGCAAGAGCAATGCATATCGATACAGACGAAGCAAACGCTATCGGTTCTGTTCCCGGACTTACAGGCGTTATCGTTAAGCTGTAAGATACATAAAAAACTAAAGTTTAGCCTGCAAAAGCAAAGTTTACGTCCACACTTTTTAAAGGGTGGCAGGGGTCAAGGGGTGTTGAAGTCACTCTACGAAGCCACTGTTTATGAATTGCAGCTATCGTAGTCGAATGCACCTATTCCATTGAAATAAATTTCA
>CALANW010000168.1 GCA_937926145.1 uncultured Ruminococcus sp.
TGGCTTTATATCTCTCAACTTTTGTTGGGGATAACTTTATTATACGAGGAGAAAAGCTTTGGGAAAATTCGATAAGTCCGTCCTTGACGGAAAGAAGCATATACATTTTATCGGTATCGGCGGCTCGGGAATGTACCCGTTGGCGCAGATACTTCATTCAAAGGGTTATTATCTTAGCGGCTCGGACAATAACGAGACCGATACACTTGCGGCTGTAAGAGCAATGGGTATCCCTGTTTTTCTCGGTCAGAGGGCTGAGAATATCGAGGGCGCTGACCTCATCGTTCACACGGCGGCGATAATGGCGGATAATCCCGAGCTTATTGCGGCAAAGGCGAGCGGTGTTCCCGTGCTTGAACGGAGCGACCTGCTTGCTATCATCACTGCGCAGTTCGGAAACACGGTCTGCGTGAGCGGCACGCACGGCAAGACGACCACAAGCTCGATGATAACGCAGATATTGAAGAAAAAGGGCATCGACATCACCGCAGTTATCGGCGGAAAGCTGCCCTTGATACACGGAAGCGGAATTGCAGGAAAGTCCGACATTATGGTCTGCGAAGCCTGCGAATTTATGGATCATTTTCTGAAGCTTTCGTCCGATGTGAGCGTTATCCTCAATGTTGACGCCGATCATCTTGATTATTTCGGCAGTCTTGAAAACGTGATAAAGTCGTTCCGCACATTTGCGGAGCAGACTTCGCGAGCAATAATCGTCAACGGCAGTGATGAAAATTCGATGAAGGCTGTCAGCGGCTTGAAAAACAAGTGCGAGATAATCACTTTCGGCAAGGACAAAAGCTGCGATTACTACCCCGAAAATATCCGTCACATAAGCGGACTTGAAACGGCTTTCGACCTTATGCACAAGGGTGAAAAGCTCGGTGAGATAACCATTCACGTCCCCGGTGAACACAATGTTCTCAATGCAGTTGCGGCCGCGGCGGCTTCGATATACGAGGGCGCAACGGCGGAAGACGTTCGCATTGGGCTTTCCGATTTTCACGGTTCGCAGAGGCGTTTTGAGAAGTATGGCGATGTCGGCGGAGTTACCGTTGTCGATGATTACGGTCATCACCCTGCTGAAATTGCTGTCACGCTCAAAGCCGCAAAGGGACTTGGCTACAAGCGCGTATGGGCGGTGCACCAGCCGTTCACATTCTCGCGCACGGCAATGCTCACGGACGATTTTGCAAAGGCGCTTTCCATTGCCGACAAGGTAGTGCTCACCTCGATAATGGGTTCGCGCGAAAAGAACACCTACGGCATACACACGAGTGCGCTCGGCGAAAAGATAGACGGCGCAAAGTGGTTCGATGAGGAAGAACACGATAAAAACTTTGAACTTTGCGCCGAATACGTTGCGGAAAATGCGCAGGTGGGCGACCTCGTTGTGACGCTCGGCTGCGGCGACGTAAACAAGCTTGCGCGTTTGATACTGAAAAAATTGGAAGAAAAGGAGCAGTAAAATGAACGATAAGGAAAAAAGAGTTTTTGATTTCGTAAAGGAAAGAGTCGAAAACGGTATCGCACCGTCGATAAGGGAAATTTGTGCTGCTCTTGATATCCGCTCGACCTCAACGGCGGCGAGATATGTGAACAGCCTTGTTGCGGAGGGCTATCTTGAAAAGGTGGACGGCTGCAACAGAGCGATAAAGCTTGCAGGCAGGGGCGCGTCAAAGATACCTCTTGTCGGAACGATAACGGCAGGTCAGCCTATCACGGCGGTTCAGGACATCACCGAATATATCAATTTCCACGAGGAAAAAAGCTACAGCGGCGAGCTTTTCGCGCTCAAGGTAAGGGGCGAAAGTATGATAAATGCTGCAATTCTCAACGGCGATATCGTTGTTGTTGAAAAATGCTCGTCCGCACACAACGGCGAGATAGTTGCGGCTCTCGTCAACGGTGAGGAAGCAACCGTAAAGACTTTCTACAAAGAAAACGGACACTACCGCTTGCAGCCCGAGAACGACACAATGGACCCTATAATCGTTGATAACTGCGAGATAATCGGCAGAGTTGTTGCCGTAATGAGGTACTTATAAAAATGACGGAAAATGACGTAATTCTTGACAGAGATATCGCCCCCGACTGTGCGGAACGCAAAAAGCTCCGCAAGCTTTACAATAAAGTCGGCGGCGCGATGACCATACAGTATGTTCTGCTGTATGTGATGTATTTTCTGCTCACGGTGCTGCTCACGCCGTTCATCACCGAGGAAACGAATCCCGAAACGGGACTGGAGATAGTCGGCTGGGCGGAAGAGTTCGCGATGTACTTTGCACCCGTTCTCGGGTCGGTGATAATGTTTTTCGCGTTCAATGCCGTGAACAAGGTAAACAGCAGGGCGATGTTCAACGCGCGGAACGTGACGGTCGGAATGTTGGGGCGGTGCGTTCTTATGGCGTTTGCGTTCCACGCAGTGGGAATAGCGCTGGAGTACGGCGTTGACTTCATTCTGTACAATACAGGGTACGAAGTTACTTCGTTCGATTATGAAACGAAGAACGATGCCGCAACTGTTCTGATAGATGTTATATCCTCGGTCATAGCCGCGCCGATAGCGGAGGAGATGTTCTTCCGCGGAGTTGTGCTGAAACAGACTTCAAGGGTGAGCGCGCGGTTCGGGATAGTTTTCTCGGCGGTGATGTTCGGACTTATGCACGGAAATCCGTATCAGTTCGTTATGGCGACGGTGATAGGACTTTATTTTGGCTACATAACGGTAAAAACGGACTCGCTGATACCATCGATCGTGTGTCATATCGCGATAAACGGAATGATGAGCGTGAGCGATGTTATCGGTCTGCTTGGCGAAGAGATCGGGAACGTATCATTTTTCGCGGTCTATGCAGTCGAGATACTGCTCGGTGTTCTCGGAATATGGCTTTATAAGAAAAGCGGAGAAAAAGCAAAGCTTCCGCCTTACACTGAGTATCACAAAAAGCGCACACTGCCGATAATAATTACTTCGGTATGGGTGCTTATTGTGACGGGACTTTATATATATGATATTGTTGGTTCGGTGGAAGCGGCTTTATAAATGCGGAATTCGGAATGCGGAATTAGTTTTGCTCCGCAAATTTACGCTGAGAACCCAATTTCCATAGGGGCGGATTCTATATCCGACCGTTATGATCCACGAAATTACGACAGAATTTCTGTAGGGACGAGCCTGTCCCGAATAGCGCCAGCGATTTTTGGGTGAATATATTTCTGGTAATTGTTTGGAGTCGAATGATTTTATTCGACTCCTTTTCATTTGCTTGTGGGAGTGATTGGCGGATACAACAAAAAGCATCCTTTGAAATGACTCAAAGAATGCTTTGATTGTATTAGTTGTTTACCATTTTATACCCGCAGAATGTTTTTTGAATAAAACCGGCTTGTTCTAATTCATTGATCGCAGATATTATAGCTGTTTCAGAAAAGCGCTTTGCTTTATCTTCTGACCATTGTTTAAACTCAGCAATTATTTCTTCCGTTGTAGCACAGTGCGTTTGCTGAATTATAAATAAAGCAGTTCCGGCACCTTCGACAGAAACACTATCTGAAAAATGATTTGTAAACGCTGCTGCTTTACTAATAAAGGGTGTGTAAAACTCCATTTTTTTCAATGTTGTTTCACTGATCAGCTTTTTCATGAGAATTTCATACGCTTCGTTGGTGTTCTTTACCTTGTGGTATTTTTCAAACTCTTTGATCTGTTTAGAAATAACATCAATGTCGTGATCGTATGGACCATACTTGCCTTTTACGAAGCGAAAGTAATCGGTATTAGATAAAACATTCATAAAGTAAGCGGTTTTTTGCAGGCAAATTCTATTAAAGTGTATTTCGTCCGGCAAAAGATGGAATTTTATTTGCATTAGTATCAAAGCTGAAAATGAAAGCTGTGGTTCAGCTGCAGGAATTGCTTGATAGTTTGTTGAGGGTTCGTATATATATATTTCAACATCGTCATCAAAACAGTTTAATTTCTGAATGATAACTTGTTTGACTTCATTCCAGTTTAAACCGCCGTTGCCGCTGCCTAAAGGAGGAATGGCAATAGAAGTGATGTGCTTCTCCTTAATTAAATCTTTCAATGCATCCAGGCCTGATACAATATATTCCATTTTTGATTTTTCACGCCATTTATTTTTAGTCGGGAAATTCACGATCAGCTTTGAATTTTCTGAGTAACTGAAAAGTATCCCGGGCTGGAGCTGGTGCGATCTGCATTTCTTTACATATTCAGCGTTCATATTGGGATAACGCAGCTTAAACTGATAAGCAATACCTTTTCCCATATATCCTTCGCAGTTGACAGTATTAACAAGAGCAAAAGCATCAGATTCAAACAAATTACCAACTACAAAGTTGATCATGATTTTCCTCCTTTCAGTAGATGTTATTAGAAAAATTTGACGAAAACCGTCATTTGGGGTGGTTATCCAAAGAATGTATCTCCAATATGAACTCTAATGTGATGGATTCTATTTTGATTGAGTATATCTTCAACATAGTCTTTGTCAGTTTCATCTTTAACATAAATGATAGAAATATCACGGATATTTACTTTATCTTTAATTAAACATTCAGCCATTCTAACTTGACTATTGTATCCTGTATTTCCCTGCTTTAATTCCATTGTGTCCCAATCTATTATATTTATACCTTCGAAATATGAATAAATTTGTGGTTGCATATTACTTAACGGATGTGCAGGAAGTATCAACGCATCACATTTTTCTGCCCTATCTCTGTACATACATAGGAAAATAAATGATTCATCCGGATGATCATATCTTATTTTATAATCAAATGTTGTTCTGGGGTGAAAATGGAAGGGCACAAAGACATCTAAACCGTTTTTGATACGTCCTTCAATGATTTGTGGATCAGCTACATCTTCAAAAGGCAAATTTTGAGATATGATTTTAGCACGAGAAAGCAAGCCGTTTTTAATTATCGATTCGAGGTTCTTAAGTTTTGTTTGATGATACAACAGACAGCCATCTTTAATGCTTTTAGGACTCATAATTACGTTCCTTCCTAAATTATGATATACTATATACAGTATATCATAATTCTTATTTCTTTTCAATACCTTTCAGGTCTTTTTTAATTCATAATTTCCCACTCCTTCGTCTTGACAAAAAACGCCGATTAAGGTATAATATTGCTGAAAAATGTGTGCACGGGTAAATATATTGAAAAGGAAGTTTTTGTCATTCTTTACAAATTCATAATCTGCTTTATCGCAGGCATCGGCGCAGGTCTTGGAACGGGATTCGCAGGAATGAGCGCGGCTGCCGTTATCACACCTATGCTCGTGGCTTTTCTCGGAATGGACCCTTATATGGCGGTCGGCATCGCTCTTGCTTCGGACGTTCTTGCAAGCGCAGTTTCCGCTTACACCTACGGCAAAAACAAGAACCTCGACATTCGCAACGGTCTTATTATGATGGTCACAGTGCTCGTGTTCACTATGGGCGGCAGTTATGTTTCGAGCCTTGTACCGAGCGGCACTATGGGCAATTTCTCGCTGATAATGACGACTTTCCTCGGCGTAAAATTTCTTGTGAAGCCTGTTATGACGACAAAGGAAAAAATGGCGCAGACCGACCCGAAAAAGCGTGTTATCCAGTCGATCGTATGCGGAATGCTCATCGGTTTTATATGCGGATTTGTCGGCGCGGGCGGCGGAATGATGATGCTCCTGATACTCACCTCAGTGCTTGGATATGAGCTTAAAACTGCGGTCGGAACGAGCGTGTTTATTATGACCTTCACAGCTCTGACGGGTTCGCTCAGCCACTTTGCACTCGGCGGCGCACCAGATATATGGGCGCTCATATTCTGTATTTTAAGCACACTTTTATGGGCAAGGATAGCCGCTGTTTTTGCGAACAAGGCAGAACCTAAGACGCTCAACCGCGCGGTCGGCATTGTGCTTATCGTGCTTGGCATCGGCATTTTTGCTTTCAAATTGATAACAGGTTAAAATCGAAAGAAGTAATTTTCACTATGAACAAAACAAATGCAATGCGGCAGCTTGAAACCGCAAAAATAAATTTCCGCACGGCTGAATATGAAGTTGACGAAAACGACCTCTCGGGCGTTCATGTTGCGAAAGAGCTCGGTCAGCCGCCCGAACAGGTATTCAAAACGCTCGTTTTAAAGGGCGAACGGACGGGATTTTTCGTCTGCTGCATACCGGTTGACAAGGAACTTGACCTCAAAAAAGCAGCGAAAGCCGCTCACGACAAGAAAGCCGAGATGCTTCCGCTGAAAGATCTCCTCCCGACAACGGGATATATCCGCGGCGGCTGTTCGCCTGTCGGAATGAAGAAGAAATTCCCGACATTTATCGATGAAACGGCTATACTTTTCGATGAGATAGCCGTCAGCGCAGGCATAAGAGGCGCGCAGATAATCGTCAACGGCGAAACTCTTGCCGAATACCTCGGTGCGGAGCTTATTGACCTTGTTCAGGACTAAAAAAGGGCAGAATTATGACATCATTCGTTATCGCAGCCGCAGTTTTTGTATTATCTGCGGCTCTGTTTATACTCGGGGCGAAGCTTTCCGAACGCAGGAAGAAATATCTTCGCGGCTTGGAAGATTTTATGCAGAAATGCAGACACTACAAGGCTTCGGTGCTCGATGTAAAGGACGTTCCGATTGACCGTGAGGGCAACACCGTGAGCGCGGTCATTCTCCAGTTCCGTGACGAGGAGCGCAAAAGCACTATCGTTCACCGCTACACCGAAAGCCGCGGAAAGCACTATCTTCGCGGTGATGAAGTGGAGCTTTACTACTGCGATGAAACGGACACCGCCTGCATAAAAGGCGATAATCCTTTCGACCGAAAGGCTCGGCGGCTCAGTGTGTTCGCTGTTTTTTGCAGGACAGCGGCGGCGCTTGGGATAGCCGCAGCGGTGCTTGTTTTGATTGTATAATCCTATAAAAAACGGAAATAATACCGCCAAAGACTTGTAAGTCGGAGGCGAAAAAATGAAAAAAGAAACTGACTTTCAGCCGTATATTCCATCTTCAAAAGCGACAGCGGAATTTACGGCTTCTTCCATTATTACGGGAATCATAACCGCCATTGTTTTCAGCGCATCGAACGCCTATCTCGGACTGCGCGTGGGAATGACGGTTTCCGCATCGATACCTGCGGCGGTCATTGCGATGAGCGTTATGCGAATGCTTTCGGGGAAAAATTCCGTCCTCGAAAGCAACATCGTTCAGACGATAGGCTCGGCGGGCGAATCGATAGCTTCGGGTTCAATCTTTACGCTGCCTGCGCTTTTTTTATGGGCGGCGCAGGGGACGGGCGAACGTCCGTCGATACTTGAAATTACGATAATTGCGGTGATAGGCGGTCTGCTCGGCGTGTTTTTTATGATACCGCTGAGAAATGCGCTCATCGTCCGTGAGCATGGGACGCTGCCTTATCCCGAGGGGACTGCTTGTGCGCAGGTGCTTCTTGCAGGTGAAAAGGGCGGAACGGGTGCTTCGGCTGTGTTCGGCGGAATGGGCGCAGGTGCGTTCTTCAAGCTGCTCATTGACGGATTAAAAGCCATCCCAGAGGAGCTTTCGCTTCGGCTGAAAAGCTTCGGCGGAGAGATAGGAACGCAGCTTTATCCTGCCGTTATGAGCGTTGGGTACATCTGCGGCTTCCGAATCTCGTCCTATATGCTCGCAGGAGGAATTTTCAGCTGGCTCGTGCTTATCCCCGTTATCGTGAATTTCGGCGGAGCAACGATAATGTACCCGTCCGAAACCGCAACGGTCGCGGAGATTTATGCCGAGGGCGGCGCGTCTGCGATATGGCAGAACTATATTCGCTACATCGGCGCAGGTGCGCTTGCCGCAGGAGGACTTATCAGTCTTATCCGCTCGCTGCCGCTTATTTTCAAGACGTTCCGTGCCGCACTTTCGGGCGTTGGGCAGGGCAGAAAAAGCACAAAGCGAACCGAACGTGAACTGGATCTTCGCTTCGTTATTGCGGCGGTGGCAGTCCTCACGCTCGCACTGTGGCTTATC
>CALANW010000169.1 GCA_937926145.1 uncultured Ruminococcus sp.
CATTTTCTGTGATATGTCCACACCCAAAAGTGATGCGAGGCAGGACAGATTTGAAATATATCGTTCCGACAAGTCAAAGGACAGCGGTTTTGACCTTATCCGCAAAAAGGTAGGTTTGGGCAGCGGTGATGAGGACAGTCCCAAGAGAATTTCTTCATTTGCAGATATAAAGTCGTATGTGGACAAGCATTCTCCCGAACCGGAGGACAAGCTGCAGGAGGGAGATATTGCGGTGTTCCGTATTCCAAGCGAGGACGGAACAATTATAGAATCAAGAGCAGCTGTATTCACGGACGGAAAATTCACAGAGGATAATTCCATAGAACTTATGGACAGTCTGGGTATGTCACCTGTTGAGGATATGCCTCCGAAGCCATTCAATGTATATGATGATATTCGGAGCAAGCTTGTTGAGCTGGGAGTGCCTGAAAAGGAGATCGCTTTCATTCACGATTATGATACTGCGGAGAAAAAGCAGGCACTTTTCAATCAGATGAACAGCGGTGATATTCGTGTGCTTCTCGGTTCAACGGCCAAATGCGGCGCAGGAATGAACGCACAGGCAAAAATGATAGCCCTGCATCATCTTGATGCTCCTCTTCGTCCGTCTGATATGGAACAGCGAACCGGACGTATCGAAAGACAGGGCAATGAAAATCCCGAAGTTGATATATTCCGTTATGTTACAGACAAGAGCTTTGATGCTTACCTCTATCAGATCTTGGAGAACAAGCAGAAGTTCATTTCACAGGTTATGACCTCAAAAACGCCCGAAAGAGTATGCTCCGACATTGATGAACAGTCGCTTGACTATGCGGAGGTAAAGGCACTCTGCGCAGGCAATCCTTTGATCAAGAAGGAGATGGAGCTTCAGGCACAAATCAAGGATCTGAAGTCCGAAAAGGCACGATACAATGAAAATCTTTATGAAATTCAGGATAATATCCGTGTCAAATATCCTAATGAGATAAAGCAAAATGCTTCGATAATAAAGCATTTCACAGCCGACCTTAACACAGCAAAGTCTGCATCAAAGGTTATGGACGAAGAGGGCAGGGAAGCATACCCTATGACGCTTGCTGGCAGAACCTATACTTCCCGAAAAGAAGCAGGCGAAGCATTCAAGGAAGTTCTCGGAAAAAATATGGGCTTGATTATGGAGGGCAAGGAAATTGCTCTCGGAGAATACAGAGGATTAACGCTTTCTGTTATGTTTAATGATTTCAAGCGTGTTCCGCAGGCGTGTCTGCGGGGGGAAAAGGCTCATTACTGCGACCTTAATGCTTCTACCGATATAGGCAATATCGTCAGACTCGACAACGCCATAAACAACATTCAGAAAACCATTGACGATCTTTCTGCCAAAAATGATATGCGCAAATCGGAGCTTGAGCAGATGAAAATTGACGTGGAAAAGCCCTTTGAAAAGGAGCAGGAGCTTCTTGTGGCGGAAGCAGAGCTTGAAGATGTGCATACAAAGCTTACACAGTTTGAGCTTACAGATGATTGCGCACAAAAAGATTTGTTTGAACGTCTGGTTGACAGCTTCCCTGAAATTATGACAGGGGAGAAGTCATACATAAAGTATGAATCAGAGTGCTTTATGCCCCTGCACGTTGAAATGAACAGCGATGTGCTTACTATATCGCAGACCTATGTTCAGAATGGCGACCTTATGTACGATCCCCGTATTGACTTCAAGGTTGATTATGAGAACAAAAAGGTCATTCCGCAGAGCTTTGAAAACAGCGGAGAGGGAGTGTATGAGAGATATGACATTTCAGACGGAAAGCCTGAAACTATGAAGCAGATAAACGATATTCTTACTTTTGCCGATGACTGGATGGACAGAATCGAGGAGCAGGGGTATTCCGAAGTCAACGATGAAAAATGCGAAGAGCATAGCAAGGATTATTTCAGATAATTTGACTTTGTTTGAGTGATAAATGGAATATAGTCTAAAATTCGACAATGTTCAAATAGTAGATAATGGTTTATAATGGAGATAGGTGATGTAAATGATTGTCTATTCTCCGCTATGGGAAACAATGAAAAGCAAAGGCGTAACGACTTATGCCTTAATACATAAGCATCATATAAGCAGCAGTACAATAAACAGATTGAGACATAATCAGGGGGTGACAACACAGTTAATTGACGATCTATGTGTTATACTGCAATGCGAAGTTGATGAGATTATGAAATTTGAAACTCCCAACGATAATTAACACCGCTTGTTCAGTAATTGAGGTGAACAAGCGGTGTTTTTATATATTCATACAAATAAAATGACAGCAGAACTGTCGGAATGGAGTAAAAGCATGAGGTACTATTTTATTAAAAAAACAAGGTAGAAGTCCACGATGAGATCGTAAAGGCACATAACAGGTGTCACTCTTATGAGGTTCGGCAGATGGTCAAACTCAGAAAAAATGTTGAATTTTATGGTTCTGATGAAGAATTGACTTGGAAAATTCCTGCCGTGGGAAAAAGTGTTGATGAGCTGTATGAGGAAAAGGAAAGAAAACTGTATATTGATTCGATTCTGAAAAAGCATCTATCGGACAGGGAGCAGGCGGTTATCAGGCTGATCATATATGAACAGTACACACAGGCAGAAACGGCAAAAATTCTCGGTATCACTCAGCCTACGGTAAGTATATATTACAAAAGAGCTTTAGCAAAGCTTAAAGGTATATTAAACAACAAAAACGTTTGAGCTTTGTGTAAAAATACAAATAAGTAAAAAATTTGTATTTTTTGTCTATTGTTTTTGAAATAAAGCATACCTTGCTGTATAGAGAGTGAAATCTCAAAAACGGAAAGGGGCTAATAAATAATGGACAATAAAAAGGACAAGCTGTTTACCGTAAAGGAAGCGGCAAAGCTTATTGACGGACTGACAGAATATAGGATAAGACAGATGTGCAAAAACGGGCAGTTGGATTGCTTTAAGGCGGGAAACAAGCTTCTTATCAGCGAGGAGAGCTTGTATGAAGCTGTTCATATTAAAAAGAAATCATAATTTATCACTTTAAAGCGTTGACAAAATCTGCAAAGCGTGTTATAATAAAAACATAAAAAAATGCAGTCTGACGTATTGGTAGTACGAAAGACTGCACGGATTTACAAATCATTCCCAAAGGAAAGATAACATAAACCCCATCAACCTTATGTTATCATTTTTCCTTTGGAATGTCAAGTGCTTTGAAAGGAAAAGGTGATAAAATGGCATCGTATGTTAAACGTGGCAGTGGATATGATATTCGCTGTTACTGCGGAACAGATGTAAACGGCAAGCGTATCAACAAGTATAAAACTTGGACTCCCGAAAAGGGAATGACCCCAAAACAAATTGAACGTGAGCTTCAGCGTAAAATTCTTGAATTTGAAGAACAGTGCGAACGTGGACTTCTGCTTGATGCAAATATAACACTTGCGGATTACTGCAATGATATTTGGCTCAAACAGATTGAAAATGAGATAAAGCCTACAACATACAGACGATACTGTGGTGTTCTTCGGCGTGTTCTTCCCGGTATCGGACATTTGAAGATAGGTCAGATACAGCCATATCATCTGCGTTCATTCTTTGACGATCTTCGTGAAGAGAAGCGTGAAGATGTGAAATGCACACCGAATGATGAAGCCAGGCGTTTGAGCAGAATGGAAACGCGTCCCGAATTATCAAAGCATATAGGAATTGCAACTACAACTCTTGATTCAGTGAGAGCGGGAAAGAATGTGAGCAGAGAAACGGCAGAAAAGTTTGCGGCGTATTTTCAGCTTCCTGTGAAGAAGCTGTTTGCAAGCGAAGAAATTACACTTGCTTCAAGAACTATCCTTCATCATTACAGAGTTATTTCAACTATTCTCCAGTCGGCTGTGTATAATGAAGTAATTGTCAATAATCCCTGCAAGAGAATCAAAGCACCGAAGGTTGAACTTACGGAGGCTCATTATCTTGATGAAAAGCAGGCGGAAGTTCTGCTGAACACGGTTATGGAAAAGGCTGTTCATCCCTTTGATATGATAGTAATTCTTCTTTTACATACGGGAATGAGAAGGGGAGAGTGCTGTGGGCTTAATTGGGACGATGTTGATTTTGATAACTGTACTATAAATATACAGCGTTCGCTTTTGTATCTTCCCGAAAAAGGCGTGTTTGAAAATGATACAAAAACATATTCGTCAAGGCGTGTCATTAAGGTTGGACAGGATATTATAGATATGCTTGAATTATTCAGAAAGTGGCAGGACAGCGAAGCAGTCAGACTGAAAGACAAGTGGATAGACAGCGGAAAGATTTTTACAGCTTGGAACGGCAAGCCTATCAATCCCGGAACCGTAACGAGCTGGTTCCATAAATTTGTTCAGGATAACGGACTTCCGCAGATCTCAATTCACGGTTTAAGACACACGAATGCTTCTATTATGATCTCAAGCGGTGTGCCGATAACCACAACTGCCAAAAGGCTTGGACATTCAACTTCCGCCACAACGAGCAGAGTATATGCTCATGCAATAGCTTCGGCAGATGCAGTTGCGGCACAGGTCATTCAGTCGGTTCTGCCGATTAAGTAAATTTTTATAGCAGAAGTGCTGTTTAAAAGTTTAAGCCCTGCATTTGCAAAATAGTATTTCATTGTTTAGCACAGGGCTAATTCTGATTAAGATGGTCATGCCGGTGCAGTGATATCCTCGGCTATCGGGGCGGTTATACTTTGAAAATCACGGAACCTTGATGATAATATCAGGGTTCTTTTTTTATTCCGAAAAATATACCGTTTGTCGGATCTATGCTGAATTATGCAGAAAAATAAAGTAATATAAATCCGATTAGATTTTGATCTTATTTCGTGGGTGCTTGGCTGACAGGATTTCTTTCTGCTTTGACATTGCAACATGTGTATATATCTGAGTTGTAGTGATAGAGCTGTGACCGAGAATCTTCTGTATGTAGCGTATGTCAACGTCCTCTTCAAGCAAAAGCGTGGCAAAGGAATGTCTGAACATATGCGGAGTGATATGCATGGCGTTTCCGCACAGTTTGGTGTATTTGTTTATGATCTCACGCACAGACTGCTCCGATAAGCGTTTATGAAGCTTGTTTACAAAGAAAAAGCCTGAGTTTTCAATATCGCTGTGAAAAGCTTTGCAATATTCGGTAAGTGCAGAAAGAACGTCGGGATTTTCTATCTGAATAATGCGCTCTTTTGAACCCTTGCCGAATATTTTGATAAAATGATTCGACAGATCAATATTGTCCGGAGAGAGTGAACAGATTTCCGATACCCTTGCCCCTGTTGCAAACAATATTTCAAGAACAGCGATGTTTCTGATGCTTATTTTTCTTAAATAATCGGTGGGTGCTGAGTTTTTCTCAGTGTATGCAGTGTTGAGAATGTCATTGATCATATTGAGAGGAATGGTTTTGGGGAGGATCAGCGGTTCACGGAATGAGGTTTCGATCTTATCAAAAGGATCGTTTTCAATGATGTCCTCTATGAGCAGATAATGGATAAAGGACTTCATAGTGGCAATTTTTCTGCGGCAGGTTTTTGGCTTGAAAGTTTCGTGCAGATATGATATGTATTTGCAGATAGAAGACTTGTCCAAACAGCCGTTTGTATAAGTCCACAGTTGTTTAAGGTCAGTGGAATATGCTTTAATAGTTTTGCTGTTCAGTGTTTTCCTGAATTTGCAGTAGGCAATAAAGTTTTCGGTATATATCGATAAGTTGGTCATTTGATCGGCTCCTTTATTAAATGGATATATGAAATATTATATACCATTAATACTGAATTTGTCGATTTTACTTAATTGATGTATATTAAATTGTGATTTATGTAGAAATTAATGGAAATATATTGAACAGTTTACGAAATTGTTGTATAATATTGGCGATGTAATAACGTGGGATAACTATTTATTATCATATGTAGGAGGACTTATTTTGGATATTTCAGAACATATCAATAATTTAACATCAGAACAATTTGAGCAAGTATGCATTAATCTTTTGAAAAAAATAAAACCAACACCATTTAAAATTACTGGTACAAGATATGTGAAAGATGGCGGAAAAGATATTATTGGCACCGTTGATGATGTTCCATATGAAATATGGGCTGAATGTAAAAAACATTCACGAGCTTTAGGCCTTGATGATATATCTAAAAATGTTGTTTTAGTTATATCTAACAAAGTAAGAGAATTATTCTTTTTTTCCACATCTAATATAACTCTAAATGCTCAAAGGCACATTTCAATTGTTGCTGATAAACATAATTTTTCAGTTGCATTTCATTATGGTGAAAAGTTATTTAACGAAATAAAAATGTTGAGTAAATCTGAAAATAATCAATCATCTCAAGCTTGTGACGATCTTTTGATTGAGTACTATCTTACACAATACAAAAACACAGAAAAATATACCACAACAAAGAATATTATTCTCAAAAGAGATAATTATTTTTTTATAGATTTTTTTCTGCACAACAATTTGGCAAATCCAGTAAAAATCACTAATATCAGTTGTTCGTTAAATCATGGAATCAAATTATCAGTTAACGAAGCTGATAAACAATTTGAGATGCAACCTTTTACAGATAAATATTTACAGATTAGAGGTGAAATAATAGATTCTCGTCATATTCAGCAAATTCCCTGTATAACAGTAGAATACATAAATTCAAGTCTTAAAAATACAAAATCAATTAATTGTGGCACTGTAGATGCAAGACAATTGATTTATTTTCCGTTAATTGGGAACGAGCCAAATAAGTTTTTGTTACAGAAAATTAGACCAATATTATCGGTAGATAGAAATAATGATTCTTATCTTATTGATATAAGAGGGGAATCTGGTAATGGGAAGAGCAGAATGTTAAAAGAGATATGTTTGGTTGGCAGAGAGTACCATTATAGAATAATTCAGTTTGATGGTATGAAAACTAAAGATATTTCAATTATCAGACAACTCATTTGCAAACTATTATATATTACATATAATAAGGGTAATAT
>CALANW010000170.1 GCA_937926145.1 uncultured Ruminococcus sp.
CTCGAAAGAGTGGCGTGACCTGTAAACCGCCTGAAATGCAGAACATTTCAGTTTTACTTCCTGTTATCAAATTGTTATCACTGAGATTTTAAGGCTTCGGAAATGGCGTATCTACGCCGTTTCTGAGGCCTTGTTTATTATTCCCACTCAATAGTAGCCGGCGGCTTGGTGGTCACATCGTACACAACTCTGTTGATGGACTTTACCTCGTTTACGATTCTGCTCGAGCATACAGCGAGAACTTCGTATGGTATGCGCGAGAACTCGGCTGTCATGAAGTCGGTTGTTTCGACTGCGCGGAGCGCGAGGGTGTAATCGTAGGTTCTTCCGTCACCCATTACGCCGACTGAGCGGTTGTTTGTGAGAACAGCGAAGAACTGGTTGATTGACTTATCAAGTCCTGCCTTTGCGATCTCCTCACGGAATATCCAGTCTGCGTCCTGAAGGATCTCAAGCTTCTCATCGGTTATTTCGCCGATAATTCTGATAGCAAGTCCGGGGCCCGGGAACGGCTGACGGTTTACGAGAACGTCGGAAAGTCCGAGTTCACGTCCGAGCGCTCTTACTTCGTCCTTAAAAAGGAGGCGGAGCGGTTCGATTATTTCCTTGAAATCAACATAGTCGGGAAGTCCGCCTACATTATGGTGCGATTTGATTACGGCAGCGTCACCCGTGCCGCTTTCGATGATGTCGGGATAGATTGTACCCTGAGCGAGATAGTCTACCTTGCCGATCTTCTTTGCTTCGGCTTCAAATACACGAATGAACTCTTCGCCGATAGTCTTGCGCTTTGTTTCTGGGTCGGATACTCCGCGGAGCTTCGACATAAAGCGTTCCTTTGCGTTTACTCTTACGAAGTTGATATCCCAGTCTGCGAATGCAGCTTCAACTTCGTCACCCTCGTTCTTACGCATAAAGCCATGGTCAACGAAGATGCAGGTGAGCTGGTTTCCGACAGCCTTTGAGAGAAGAGCTGCGAGAACGGACGAGTCAACGCCGCCCGAGAGAGCGAGCAGAACTTTGCCGTCACCGACTCTGTTTCTGATATCTTCGATAGCTGTCTTTGCGTAGTTGCCCATTGTCCAATCGCCTACGCAACCGCAGACGTTCTTAACGAAGCTGTCTATCATCTTGCAGCCGTTTTCAGTGTGGTTAACTTCGGGGTGGAACTGAACTGCATAAAGCTTCTTTTCCGCATTTTCGTATGCAGCAACGGGACAATCAGCCGTGTGAGCCGTTACCTTGAAACCCTCGGGAATTTCGGAAACGAAATCCGTGTGGCTCATCCACGAAATTGCCTTTTCGGGAAGTCCCTTGAAAAGAAGACTGCTGTTGTCATAGATAGTTTCGGTCTTGCCGTATTCGGAAGTCACGCAGGAGGAAACCTTTCCGCCAAGCGTATAAGCCATAAGCTGGCAGCCGTAGCATATTCCGAGCACGGGAACGCCGAGTTCAAATATTTCCTTGCCGATATGCGGCGAATTTTCGTCATAAACGCTGTTAGGACCGCCTGTAAAGATAATGCCCTTTGGATTTTTTGCCTTTATTTCGTCGATCGGAGTTTTGTATGACTTTACTTCGCAGTAAACGCCGCACTCCCTGACGCGTCGTGCGATAAGCTGGTTATACTGACCGCCGAAATCGAGAACGATTATCATCTCGTGAGCCATTTTTCTACCTCATTTCACTCATAATAAATACTTTCTTTCTATTATGCCACAAATCGAGAAAAACTGCAATACTTTTTTCCGCCGAAAATTTATATTTTTTCTTGCGTAATATAGATATTTGTGATATAATTAAGATTGTATAATTATGTTTTTGAATAAATGGGAGAATATAAATGAATTTTTCTTATACAGCAGTTACGGCAGTTGCTATCGCAAATAATTTTTTCAAGCTTCACGCAGAAGCACATGAGGGCTTTGATGCGCTCGATATTATCCTTGATGCGCTCATCGACTCGGCAAAAATGATACCCTTCCTTTTTCTCGCATTTCTTTTAATGGAATTTATCGAGCATAAGGCAGGCGAACACCTCGAAAATATACTGAAAAAGACGGGCGGCGGACGTTTTGTCGGCTCTGTTGCAGGCGCTCTGCTCGGCTGTATACCGCAGTGCGGATTCTCCGTTGCGGCGGCGAATTTTTACAGCGGAAAGCTCATCACAATGGGTACTCTCGCGGCTGTTTTCATCTCGACCTCGGACGAAGCTATACCCGTTCTGCTCGCTCACCCAGACAAGCTCTCGGCTATACTGCCGCTTCTTCTCACAAAAATAGTCCTCGCAATAATCGTCGGACTTCTCATTGACGTTATCGACCACCTGCGCAAGTCTTTCCGCGAGGAAGACCCCGATTTTGAGGAGCTTTGCTCGGACTGCGGCTGTGAAAATCACGGCTTGTGGTACTCCGCGCTGAAGCATACTATTAAAATACTCATTTTTATCCTTATCGTGAACCTTATCCTCGGATTTGTTATGGGCATTGCAGGAAGTGACGCTATTGCCGCAGTTATCGATAAAACAGGCATTTTCCAGCCGCTTGTTACCGCAGTTGTCGGACTTATCCCGAACTGCGCAGCATCGGTGCTCATCACCGAGCTTTACTGTGACGGCATACTCCCGTTCGGCTCTGCGCTCGCAGGACTTATCTCCTCGGCAGGCGTGGGTCTTGCCGTGCTTTTCCGCACGAATAAGAATATGAAAGAAAACCTCGCTGTTCTCGGCATCGTTCTTCTGACGGGTTTTGCCGCAGGAACAGTATTCAATATTATCGGGTAAAGGAATTTTGGGAAAATGACGGAAGTCAAAGATTTTATCAAACGAAACCTTATGGTGCTGATCGCGCTTGCGGCGGCGCTCATATCCTGCGCATTCGTCCCCGTGACTGACTATACACAATATGTTGACACCGATGTTATCGGGATACTCTTCTGCCTTATGCTCGTAACATCGGGCTTCAAGCATAACAACGTGCTTGCAAAGGCGATGTATTTTCTCATAGAGAAAGCGCGTATCTACGGCACTCGAAAGGCGCTCGTCATTCTTTCGCTGATAACGTATTTTCTCTCGATGTTCGTCACGAACGATGCTTCACTCATCGCACTTGTTCCGATAATGATAATATTTTTTGAGGAATACCCCGCATACCTTATATATGCGATAGTTGTTCAGACGATAGCCGCGAACCTCGGAAGTATGGCAACACCGTTCGGGAATCCGCAAAACCTGCTCATTTTCACCGATTACGGCTTAACGCCTGCGGAATTCTTCTCCGCTATGCTCCCTGCTGCGGCGGCAGGACTTGTGCTTGTGCTTATCCTTTCGATGCTCATCCCGAACAAGCCGCTCGTTGTCGATGATTATGAGGAATTACATATCGTAAATCCGCGCTATGCTTCGCTTTATGCGGTGCTTTTCGTGCTTGTGCTGCTGGCGGTGTTCGGCGTTCTCGATGTGCTTGTCGTTTTCGCCTCCGTGTGCGTCGTTGCGGTGATAATCGAGCCGAAAGTCTTCTACGATATTGACTACGGTCTGCTGCTGACGTTCATTTTCTTCTTTATTTTCGTCGGCAATATAAAAAATATCTCCGCCGTGAACAGCTTTGTCGAAAACCTTGTTTCGGGGAGAGAATTCTTCGCCGCAGTCATAACGAGCCAGTTCATAAGCAACGTTCCTGCCGCAGTTATGCTCACAAGCTTCACCGGAAACTGGAAAGCCCTGCTTTTAGGCGTTGATATCGGCGGTCTTGGAACTCCCATAGCTTCAATGGCGAGCCTTATCTCACTCAGAATTTACAGCGCTCACGAAGATTCAAAGCCTATGCGTTTTCTCGGCGTTTTCCTGCTGATAAATTTCGCTCTTCTTGCGATAATGTACGCTCTTACAGCTATTTTCCTTATATAAAAGCAAAGTCCCCCTTTTTTCTTACAGGAGAAAAACAATGAAGTATAATGATCTCAAAAAAAAGATAGTCCGTCCCGTTTGCCTTGCCGCAAGCGCAGCGATGCTCTTTGCCGATACGGCGATCCCGTCGGAAGCCGCATACAGCGCAGGTACATCGGGTTACTCCGTCACTATTGACACATCGGCGGATAAAAAGCCTATCAGCCGATATATCTACGGTCTGAACGACGTTTACGGTCTGAACGATGTCACCGTCTATTCCGTCAAGCAGTCCGACCCGAGAATATCCTCATACAACTGGGAAACGAACGCTTCAAACTCGACCGCTCTTGACGGTATGAAAAACGACCTTTCGCTCGTTGACAGCTATCCGCCGTCCGAACGTAATGAGCCTGCGCTTCTTACCCGTGAACTTGTTGAGCGCTCGGATAAATACGGCATCGCTTCGCGCTATGTCACATTACAGATGATGGGCTTCGTTGCGAACGATACGAACGGCGCAATCTCGGAGGACGATCCGCCGAAACGCTTTGCGTCCGTCCGCTGCATAAAGAACGACAGCCTGCTTACGACCCCCGACATCTACGATGATACCGTCTTTATGGACGAATACATCAGCGCACTCGTGTATAAATACGGAACGGCTGCCGACGGCGGCATAAACGGATATTTTCTTGACAGCGAACCCGAAAACTGGAACTCGCTCTACCCCACCGTTTCGACCGAGCCTATGACCGCCGAAACACTCCTTTCAAAGTCGGTGAGCCTTGCGAACGCCGCAAAGAAGATCGATCCGACCGCGCTTATCTACGGTCCGTCCATTGGAGGACTTGAAGCCTTTGTAAGCCTAAAAAATCAGGAGGACTGGGAGCAGTACAAATCCAACTATTCGTGGTTCATCGACTATTACCTCGATAAAATGTCCAAAGCCTCCGCGCAGACGGGAACAAGGCTTCTCGATGTGCTTGACCTGCACTTTATCTCCGAAGCGAGAAGCGTTCTGCTCGAACCTATAGTCGGTTCGGATTCGCTCCTTGCAGATGAGGAACGTATGCAAGCCCCGAGAATTCTCTGGGACCCCAATTACACCGAAAACAGCAGCAGTGCTATCCTCTACAAGCAGCATACGCCGCTTATCCCAACGATACAGGCATCGATAAGAATGTACTTTCCCGATACGAAGCTTTCTTTCTCCGAATATAACTTCGGCGGCGGAAACCATATCAGCGGCGGTATTGCCGAAGCGGACGCGCTTGGAATTTTCAGCGAACAGAACGTCTATATGGCTTGCCTTAAACCCGATATGGAAGATTTTTCTTATCAGAAAGCAGGCATAAATATCTACACGAACTATGACGGCGACTACTCGACATACGGAAACACCGCCGTTTCCGCCGATAATGGCGGCAGCATCGACAACTCTGTCTATGCTTCGATAGATTCGGACGATGAAAGCTCACTCAAGGTCGTTTTCATCAACAAAACATCGAACGAAATGCCCGTCGATTTCAACGTTCTGTCAAGCTATGACTTCGAGTATGCCAACGTCTATTCCTTTGACAGCACGAGCAGCGACATTTCTATCGCAGATGAACCCGTGAGCATTTCCGACAACAGCTTCACCTTTACGGCAGCTCCCCTCTCTGTTTCCCTGCTCGAATTCAAAACGGAAGAAATTTTTGACGATGTTTCCGAAAATGATGACGAGGGCAACGAAAATTCGACCGTCAGAACGAACACTGCAGGCTCAACTTCGGTAACGCACGAACACGTTGAAGTCACTGCCCAGACAAAGCAGACCGTCAGCGGCGAAGAAGAAGAGGGCGTTCAGACCTCTATCTCCGTTATAGGCACGGACGATTTCGGCGAAACTATCACCGAGATATTCACCTCCGAACCTGCCCCCGATGCGGATAAGACCGAAACCGAGAGCGAAAAAGAACCAAAACCCGTTCCGAAAGCTGTCAAGGTAATCGGAATAATCCTCACCGCGGCAGTCGCAGCAGGCGTAGTTTTCGTTCTCCTCGACAACGGCGGCGGTAAAAATGACAAATCACCCCAAAATAAAAAGATCGGCAAAAAATAAAGCCTTATACTAAACACCATTTAAAATTTGAAAAAAATCAAGCCGACAATCTTAAATATATGTGATTTCGGCGCAGATTTTTTCCTGTATTTTATTGGTGTTTAGTATTAGAACCTGCCCTCATAAGCACATATCTCTTATGAGGGCAGGTTCTAAATTGCACAAAAAAAATGTGTTTCTTAGTTGAATTTGCCAAAATTGGATAAAAACAGTTTACAAA
>CALANW010000171.1 GCA_937926145.1 uncultured Ruminococcus sp.
ATACTAATTTTTAAACTGAAAGTGTACAAAAAATCAAGCAAAAGCTCGAATAAATGGCTTTTGCGCCGATTTTTTGTCTACACTTTGATTAAAAATTAGTATTACATATAAAAAAGGAACTGCTTGACTATGGATTTACGGTCGGCAAAATTTCTGTGAAATAACAGACGGTTTTGTTTCAAAAATTATTGAAAAAAACGCAAGTGTATAATTTAAGGCAAAACAGACATTAGGGGTGACATATATGAACAAAGAATGGTCGGAAATGAACGACGAAATACAGGAGCTTATCAAAAAAGAAAGCACCTTTAAGGACGGCATCAGCAAGCTTATCGAACTGCGGAACAGCCTTTTTGAACAGATAACTCAGATCGTGAACAGCTATCCCGAAAAAGCCTTTTCCGAAATGCAGTTCGCAGGCGCAGACGGCTATCACAGCAAGACCCTCGCCTACTCGATATGACATATTTTCCGCATCGAAGATATCGTTATGCACACGCTTATTGCGAATAATGAACAGATACTTTTGGCGAACGGTTTTGACAAAAGCACCAACTCCCCTATCATCACTACGGGAAACGAGCTTCAAGGTGAAGCTATCGCGGATTTTTCTCGAAAGCTTGATATTGCGAAGCTTTATGAATATACAAAGGCTGTTATGATTTCCACGAACGATATTCTTCTGAATATGGAATTTTCTCAGACGAAGCGGAAATTCACCGAAGAGGACAGAAAAAGAATTGCCGATTCGAGCTGCGTGAGCAATGATGAAAACGCTGTATGGCTCATCGATTACTGGTGCGGAAAGGATATCCGCGGATTGATAAAAATGCCGTTCAGCCGACATTGGATAATGCACATCGAAGCAATGCTCCGCATAAAAAACAAGCTTTGCAAACTTGCACGAAAAGGCGTTGACCCCGTTGCTTACTGCGGATTTTCCTGCAATCATTGCTTCCTAAGCGAATGGTGCGGCGGCTGTCGGACAGAGTATAATGTCTGCTCGTTTGCGACCTGCTCCCCCGATAAAAAATGCCCGAACGTGACCTGCTGTACCGAAAAAGGTATTGACGGCTGTTACGAATGTACCGACATTGAAAGCTGTCACAAAGGCTTCTATATTGAGGGCAATGACGGTGCGAACGCTGCAAAAGCGCAGGCTATGTTCATACATAAATACGGCAAAAAAGCCTTTCTCAAAGTTCACGACAAGCTTCACGAAAAATATAATTTCTCCAAAACTCAGGAATTTCTCGGACAGGATATGCACGAGGGCCTGAAACTGCTTGAAAATACTTATACTAATTTTTAAACTGAAAGTGTACAAAAAATCAAGCAAAAGCTCGAATAAATAGCTTTTGCGCCGATTTTTTGTCTACACTTTGATTAAAAATTAGTATTACAACGATAGGTGACAAAATGAAAAGATACATTGCTTTGCTCCGAGGAATAAACATCAGCGGCAGGAATAAAATTGTTATGGCTGAACTGAAAACAGCATTTGAAAAACTTGGCTTCACCGATGTAAAAACGTATCTCAACAGCGGAAATGTCATTTTTTCCGCTGAAAAAGACTTCACCCCGGACGAAATAAAAGAAATGATAAGCGAAAGCTTCGGCGTTCAGACCGAGGTCTACGTTACCGACAGCGAAAAGGTCGCCGACATTCTGCAAAACGTCCCCGACTGGTGGGGAACGTCTGACAAAGCCATTTACGATAACCTTATCTTCGTAATGCCGACTATGACAGCGGAAAAAATTGCCGCAAAGATCGGCGAGCCGTCCCAAAAACTTGAAAAGATATTCATATACAAGGACGTTATCTTCTGGTCGTTCGACAGAAAGAACTACGCAAAGGCAAACTGGTGGAAAAAGACCGCAAGCGCAGGCATCGGCGAATTTCTCACCATACGAACTGCCAACACGGTGAGGAAAATTTCCGCGCTTTGCGGCTGACAGAAGGAGAACTTTATGCAGTTCAATAGGCTTTTTAAAATCATTACCGTTGTCACAGCGGTGCTTGCGTTGGTATTTTTTATCCTTTACAAAGCGTATCTTTCCACACTTTGGTTCTCGCTGACAATAACATTCGCAACGATGTTTTACCATTTCGCAATGCGGCTCGCTGTAGGTGCAGCTGTCGATCATTTTACCAAAGACGGAATAAACACGCAAAGCAGGTGGTTCTGTGAAACGAAGATTGAAAAGAAGCTGTACAAGCTTCTGCGGGTGAAAAAGTGGAAGCGCTTTGTCCCGACTTGGCAGCCGGAGAATTTTTCGCTTGAACACAACGATATGAAAAAGATCATTGAAAATATGTGTGCGGCGGAGATGATCCACGAACTGATAATCCTGCTCGGATATGCTTCGCTGTTGTTCAGCTTTTTTACGCCCGACCCTAAAAGGTATGTCTTTATCTTCGTGATAACTGCATTTTTCGCAGGACTTTGCGATACTTTTTTCGTTATCCTGCAAAGATATAACCGTCCGAGAATGGTTAGGCTTTATAAAAGAAGTGAAGCCGAAAAACAATCATAATTCTATCGCCGATCCTGCCGAAAGGCTTGATCTATATATTCATATTTTACATTAAAGGAGAACGCTGTTTGAAGAAAAACAACACCTTGGAGATTGTATTAGCCTGACGGAGGTTTTGGCTAATACTAAACACCAATAAAATAAAGGAAAAAATCTGCGTCGAAATCCCATATATTCAAGATTGTCGGCTTGATTTTTTCCAAATTTTAAATGGTGTTTAGTATAATACATTTTCCGCCAAACCTCCCAGAACCGCAGTCAACGATCATCAGGAGGATTAAATAATGAATAAAATTGACTATATCATTCGCTTGGAAAACAACAATGAACACCGTGAGGTCGAGAACCTTGTAAGAGAATCATTCTGGAACGTCTACCGCCCAGGCTGCACAGAGCATTATGTGCTTCATCAGCTGCGAAACGACCCTGCCTTCGTCCCCGAGCTTGACTTTGTTATGGAAAAGGACGGAAAGCTCATCGGTCAGAATATGTTCATGAGGGCGTCCATCACCGCAGATGACGGCAGGAATATCCCGATAATGACGATGGGTCCGATATGCATTTCGCCCGAATTCAAGCGCAAAGGCTACGGCAAGAAACTGCTCGACTATTCGCTTGAAAAGGCGGCAGAACTCGGTGCAGGTGCGCTCTGCTTCGAGGGGAACATCGACTTTTACGGCAAGAGCGGCTTCACTTATGCAAGAGAGTTCGGTATCCGCTATCACGGTCTGCCCGAGGATGCGGACGATTCGTTCTTCCTCTGCAAGGAGCTTAAAACGGGATATCTTGACGGCATAACGGGCGTTTACGCTCCGCCGCAGGGTTACTTCGTTGACGAAGCCGAAACGGAAGAATTCGACAAGCTTTTTCCGCCAAAGGAAAAGCTTAAACTTCCGGGTCAGCTATTCTGATCTTTCCAAATGAACAGCAACAGCCGCAGGCAATTTTGTCTGCGGCTGTTTGTGTTTAATCGGTGGAAATTTCATCTTCACTTTTATCATTTATTTGACGTGAGTCATAGTCAAAATTCTTTAAATTGAAGAAATCAAAGCCCTGCTCTGTCCAGTCCTGCTTTATGAACTGCACAAGCTCGGAAAGCAATGACTTCTGCGTGAATTTTACGGGGTTGTTTTTAGTTGTTGTTATGAGCGAGGCTTCTTCGCCAATGATATCCATATCCAAATTGGGTAGTGAAGCGTCTTTGACGGTGATTTCAGCATTTCCGACGTGATAAGCTATATCTGCGCCGTTCACATTGAAAACGTAATACACCAGTTCTGGTATCGCAACACAGCTCGTTCCGTTATAGCCCGAAACGGCGGAAACTATCCTCTGACCGACGGCATAGGGAGGGTCGTCTTTTACCTGCTCGTTCGGCAAGCCTGCTTTTGCGAGATCTATCGTCATATCTATCGGCGTATCGTTCAGATAGTCATAATAGATATGCGCTTTGTACAGGGTCGTGCTGTATTTGAAAATATCATCGCCAGTTTTTTTGACCGCTTCTTCGGGCGGATACTGCGAAATTATCTCATAGCCGACAAAGCTTACGTCCTCATATGTGTTCACATACTTCCGGAGCTCCTCATACGAGTCTGCACTTCCCGAGTGGCTGTCCGCAAATTTCACATTGTCATATATCGGCGTGAAGCTTTCACTGAGTGCATAGTCGGCACTGTCCAATTTGGTATCGGAAGCTTTGCTTTCACCTAAAAATTCGGGTGAAACGGTTTCGTTGATAACGCTGTCGATATAGTCCATATCAAAACGGTACGAAGAGTTTATACCGTGGCTTTTTGCAAGCTCATCGCTGTACTGCGAATAAAAATAGACTCGGTTATCGGAAAAGTTCGCACCGTAATGCTGTATTGTCGGAAGAAGCGAAACATAGGTTATGTACGGCTCGCCGTCATCATATCGGTCAACGTAGAAGTCAAGTACACCGCCGATGAGATTTCTCGGCTTTGACTGTGCCGAAACGAAATTGCCGAGCGAATATGCGCAGAGCATTTTTCCGCCGTCCTCGCGCTCTATCCACTCGATGTCGCGGAGAACATGGGGGTGAGTTCCGATTATAACGTCTGCGCCCGCATCGGCAAGCTTTTTCGCCGTGCTTCGCTGGATATCGGAAATAACGCTTGAATCCTCAACACCCCAGTGAAGTGAAACTATGCAGAGGTCAGATATTTCTTTCGCTTTTTTTATGTCGCTCACCATACCGTCAACATCGTTCGCATCGCCTATGACAAGCTCCGAATCGGCAGGAAGCCTAAGACCGTTAAGACTTTCCGTATAGGAAAGAAACGAGAACGTCACGCCCTGCTCGGTGAGCGTTCGGATATTTTCTTTGTCTTCGATATTGCGGTATGCACCGAGGACAACTGCTTCGGGATGCGAGTCCCAATAGTCAAGGCAGGCTGAAAGTCCGCTTGCGTCCTTGTCGAGAACGTGATTGTTCGCTATTGTGAAAACATCAAAGCCGATTTTTATCATATAGTCGCCGAGCGCTTTCGGGCTGTTGAACCTCGGGTAGGTGGACGGCTTGACCGTATCATTGCAGATAAGCGTTTCCTGATTGAGTATCGCAATATCGGCACTTTCGATATAATCATCAACGTTGTCATATTCGTAAGCGAAGTCGTAGCCGTTCCAATTTGCGCGGCACGCCGCCTGCTCGTAAAGACTGCTGTGGATAAGGTTGTCCCCTGCCGCCGCGATGTGTATATGCGAAGTCAACTGCGGCTCATGCACGGTTTCGGCGGCCGTTGTTTCGGTAGTTTCAACAGTCGTTTCGGCAGTTGTTTCTTCCGATACTATATCAGTGCGGATAGTAGCCTCGGCAGGAATTGCTTCTTCGACCTTTGAACAGCCCGAAGCAAATAAAAACGAAACGGCAAGCAGAAACGAGCTTGCTTTATGAATTTTCATTTTGTTACCCCTCAAAAAATAATTATCGAAATATTGTTTTCATAATTATAGTAAATTTTCGTCAAAAAATCAAGCATTTCATCAAAAAATACAAGCCAAAAAAAATTATTTCAAAAAATCGAACAAAAGTTCTTGCCAAAATCGAACATATATGCTATAATATAAGCAAAAGGAGTGAGAGTATGGAACAGCATGATCGGATATATATTGCAATAGACTTAAAATCATTTTATGCTTCGGTCGAATGTGTTGAGCGTGGACTTGACCCGCTCGGCGTGAATCTTGTTGTTGCCGACCCGTCACGAACGGAAAAAACTATCTGCCTTGCCGTTTCGCCCTCGCTCAAAGCACACGGGATATCGGGCAGAGCACGCCTTTTCGAGGTGATCGAGCGTGTGAAGCAAGTCAACAACGAGCGCCGATACAAAGTACCGAACCGAAAATTCAGCGGAAAGTCCTATTATGCCGAAGAGCTTGCCAAAGAACCGTCGCTCGAACTTGACTACATCGTTGCGCCGCCGCGAATGGTAAAATATATGGAGGTCAGCACTCACATATACGAAATTTATCTGAAATACGTTGCCCCCGAGGACATTCATATTTATTCCGTGGACGAAGTTTTCATCGATGCGACCGCTTATCTTGACACATACAAGCTTTCTCCGCGCGAATTTGCGGCAATGCTTATCAACGATGTTATGAACGAAACGGGCATCACCGCCACCGCAGGCATCGGAACGAACCTTTACCTTTGCAAGATCGCAATGGACATCGTTGCGAAGCATATCCCAGCCGACAAAAACGGCGTTCGCATCGCCGCGCTTGACGAGATGAACTATCGTCGGTTCTTGTGGGCGCATACACCGCTCACGGACTTTTGGCGCGTGGGAAAAGGTTATGCCGACAAGCTTGAAAAAAACGGACTGCACACAATGGGCGACATTGCCCGTGCTTCGCTCGACCCGAACGAGGAAAAATTTCTCTACAAGCTTTTCGGCGTAAATGCGGAGCTTCTCATTGACCATGCTTGGGGTTACGAACCCTGCACCATTGCGGATATAAAATCCTACCGCCCCGAATCGAACAGCCTAAGCACGGGGCAGGTGCTTCAATGCGCCTACACCGTCGCAAAGGCGCGCATCGTTATACGCGAAATGGCGGATATGCTCTCGCTCGACCTTGTGGACAAGCGGCTCGTCACCGATCAGATAGTTCTCACTATCGGCTATGACAAGGAAAACAGCGGCTACAAGGGCGAAAGCACCGTTGACCGCTACGGCAGGAGAATTCCCAAGCCTGCGCACGGAACGATAAATCTCCCGTTCAGAACGGCTTCGTCACGCATCATAACCGACGCTGTTGCGGAGCTTTACGACCGTATAACCGACCCGTCACTCTCCGTTCGGCGAATGTATGTTGTGGCGAATCATATCGTCAGCGAGAAGCAGGCTTCCGTCGAAAACGAAGAAGCCGTTCAGCTTGATTTTTTCACCGATATTGAGAAACTCGAACGTGAAAAAGCCGCTGAAAAGGAATGCTTGCGCCGTGAAAAAGCAATGCAGTTATCAATGCTTGAAATAAAGAGAAAATACGGAAAAAACGCCGTTCTGCGCGGTATGAACTTTGAGGACGGCGCGACCGCGCGTGAGCGGAACGGTCAGGTCGGCGGTCACAAGGCGTAAATTTTTCAAGGGAGGAAATGTCTTGTCTGCGCTGAAAGCAACTCATAAATATGACGATATAATCAACTTGCCGCACCACACATCGACAACACGTCAGCCAATGTCAAGGATAAGCCGCGCGGCGCAGTTCGCCCCATTCGCGGCTTTGACAGGATTCGAGGACTGCACGGACGAAGCCGCCCGACTTACCTCCGAGAAGCCCGAACTTACCGAAACGATGCAGAACGAGCTGAACGAAAAGCTTCGCATCATTACCGAGCGGATAGCCGAACGCCCCGAAGTGACCGTGACCTTTTTCATTCCCGATGAGTTCAAAAAGGGCGGCGCGATAACACTTTTCAGAGGCTCGGTTCGGCGTATAGACGAGGTCGAGCGGAAGATGATCTTCACCGACCGCACTGAGATTTGGCTTGACAATATTTTGAATATAAGTATGGGGGAAAATTAATGTATTGCTCGATTTATCCCGTCATCGGCAGGCAGACCGAACTGCCGTTCTACGTTTCGGGGATAGGCGTTTCCGAACCCGAATATCACATCGTCCGAGAAAACGGACTTGCTTCGCACCAGTTTCTTTTTGTCAGCGAGGGTTCGGGGACGTTCGGCATCGACGGCAAAAGCTTTCCGCTAAACACGGGCAGTATTCTTTATGCGGCTAAAGGCGTTCCGCACGAATATTACCCGAACGGTGAAATTTTCACGACAAACTGGGTGGTTTTCCGCGGCGAACATCTCTCCGAGCTTATGAAAACGCTCGGCTTCGGCAAATACGGCATTGCGGAAAATTCGGCTAATGAAACCGTGCGCTCGCTGTTCAATTTGCTTCTTTCAGCGGCGAAAGAACCCGACTGCGACCCTGAAAAATGCTCGCAGCTTCTCTATGAATACATACTCGAAATGCGTAAAATATTTTGTCAAAAGCGCGGAAATGACCTTGCCGCCGACAACATCACCGAAGCCGCTGTGCGCTATATAAATGAGCATTTCAGCGAGGATATAACGCTCGGTGCGCTCGCTTCGCTGTCGAATATTTCGGAACAGCATTTCTGCCGTCTTTTCAAGGCACGTTTCGGACTTCGCCCTATGGAATATGTTGCGCTCAGACGCATTTCACACGCAAAGTCTTTGCTCGAAACCACGAACGAAAGCATCGCCCGAATCGGTGAACTTTCGGGATACCCCGACCCGAACTATTTCGGGATAGTTTTCCGCCGATATGAGGGCGTTTCACCGAGTCTTTACAGAAAAATGCATGGCATAAGGTAATATTCAAATTTTAAGAGTAAGATAAATATTTACGATTGAAAATCTGCGGTATTTATGGTATCATCTTCTTATAGAAATGATTTTCAAGGCTGAAAACATCGGGAAGAAAGGATCGTAAATATGAAAAAAACGAGCTTCACTATTGACGGTAAAAATGCGAATACAGCTTCAAATATGCGATTCCGCGGTGCAGGAATGGTTTCGGGAAACAATTCTTCGCGGCTTTTGCTCGACTACAAATCGGAACACCCCGACAGATACAATGAGATACTCGAATACACATTCGGCAAGCACGGCATCGGTGTGAATTTTCTAAAGCTTGAAATGGGTTCGGACGTAAATTCATCATCGGGAACCGAACCCTGCGTAAAGCGTTATGAGGACGAAAAAGCCGATGTTACGCGTGGTGCAGGCTATCAGCTTGCCGCTGACGCTAAGAAGATCAACCCCAATCTGGAGCTTGATATGCTCTGGTGGAGTGAGCCTTTGTGGGTGACAAAGGCAGACGATGTTCACGCCGCACGTTACAAATGGTACAAGGAAACGCTTGATACTGCGTATGAAACCTACGGCTTGAAGTTCGATTATGTGAGCGTTGTGCGCAACGAGCGTGGCGCTGATCTCGAATGGGCGAAGTATCTTTCGGAGCATTTGAAGAGCGAAATGAACTGCCCTTATGATTATTCAAAAATTAAGATTGTCGGCGGTGAAGAGGTCTGCACATGGGGCTTTGCCGACCGAATGTTTGAGGACGAAAAGCTTATGGCGGCGGTCGATGTTGTCGGCAGTCACTACACGAGTATGTCCACCGATGCGGCGAAAAAGCTTGCGGCGGAGTACGGCAAGGAGCTTTGGTTCAGCGAGGGAAGCTCGTCCATGAGCTACTCGCAGGGCACATACCGTTTTGACAGGAACGGTTCGGGACTGGGCGACCTCAACGGCGTTCTCGACATTGCAAACCGACTTATAATGATGTACGCCAGCGGCAAAATGACGATGTGCGAATTACAGCCAGTCATCGCAGCTTATTATGACGGTGTCTGCTACTGCCAGAAGCAGTTCATCTCCGCCTGCGACCCTTGGAGCGGATATTATTACCTCGACAGCGGTTTTTTTTTGTCGCTGCATTTTTCGCAGTTCATCAGAAAAGGCTGGACATACATTGACGGCGCTTGCCATGCTGACGCAAAAACGGGCGGTGACGGTCACGCGCTTGTCGATTCCGTTTTCAGCTATATCACAGCCTGCGACCCCGACAGCGGCGATTACAGCACCGTTATCACGAACTCGACCGACGAGCCTATCGTTTACGATATCACCGTTTCAGACCTTGCGAAAGCTTCGTCCGAAGTCGATGTCTGGGAAACGAGAGGTCCTGACACCGGCAGTTATGACGAGAATTATTTCAAGAAAATTGACACGATAACACCGACCGAAAGTGACGGAAAATATTCCTACAGCGTGACCGTGAAGCCTTTTTCGATGATAACTTTATCCACGGTCAAAGCCGCGAATGACTTCGTGAATATGCCCGAAAGCGAACGAACTGTGTTCGCTCTCCCCTACTCCGATGATTTTGATTACGGCGAGGAATTTCTCCGAGCAAGGGGCGGTGCGCCGAAATTCACCACGGACGAGGGCGGCGCTTTCGAAGTCGAAAACATCGGCGGCAGAAACGTTCTCGTTCAGCAGATAACGCCCGAAACAAAAGCAGAGGAATGGGGCTACACGCCGAACCCGACAACGAATTTCGGTGATGACCGCTGGTACAATTACAGTGTTTCCGCCGAGGTAAAGCTTTGCGAAAGTGCCGAACCCGACAAGAATTATGCAGGCATCGGACTTCGCTACAACGAGGGTCACAAGGGCGAAAGCGGTTACTGGCTCAAGCTCTCCGAGGACGGAACTTACTCGCTTATGAAGAACAAGACCGTACTTGAAAGCGGTTCGTGCAAAGCGAACGTTCACGAATTCACGCCGCTGAAAATTTCCGTTCAGGGCGGCAATATCCGGTGCTTCATCGGCGGTGAAAAGGTCATTGACTTCACCGACAAATGCGTTCAGAGTGCAGGCAGAGCGTCATTTTACAGCTCGTTCGACCGAAATATGTTCGCTCATCTTCTCATTGAACCGAATGAAAACTGTTACGTCACACGTTACGACAACACCGACTTTTGCTGTGATTATTCGGGCGCTTGGGAGCATATCACAACGGGCAGCTTTGCAAATTACAAGCGAACGCTCTCAAACGGCAGTGCGGGAGCGGTTATGACGATAAAATTCAGTGGAAACGGATTTGCTGTTGTCGGCGAAAACAAGCAATACGCGGTCATAAACGTAAAAATTGACGGAAAGACCACTGCGGAAAACTATTCCGTACCCGAATGTGAAGTTCGTGATATCGCTTATGGCATTGACGGGCTTTCCGACGGTTTGCACACGGTCGAAATCGAAGTTGTTTCGGGAATATTCTCGGCTGACAGCGTTCAGTTCACGGGTGGAAATGTTCCTTTTTCCGTAAAATAAAACTTTATATGGGATTACAACAGCCATATTCGGGTCATTCTCGAATATGGCTGTTTTTACTATAAATTCAAGTAGTGTTTTGTAACATTTCACAAAAATAATACTTTTGTATTGACAGTATGGATAGTTAGTGATATAGTTAGTTACACAAGTAATTAACCAATAAACAAGGAGATGATATATTGGCAAACTTTGACGGCGAAAAGCCTATCTACATTCAAATGGCTGAATGGATCGAGGAAAACATCCTCACGGGAGTATTCCCCGAGGAAACGCAGATACCGTCCACCACGGAAATATCGGCGATGTACAGGATAAATCCTGCGACTGCCCTCAAAGGGGTAAACATCTTGGTCGACAAAGAAATAATCTACAAGAAAAGGGGTCTTGGTATGTTCGTATGCAGCGGCGCGGAGCAAAAAATTCGCGGTGAGCGCAGGCAGGAATTCTGCGACAAGTACATCAAATCGCTCATCAGCGAAGCAACAAAACTCGGCATCACAAAAAATGAGATCATCAATATGATAGAGAAAGGCTGTGACGGAAATGAGCACAATTGAGATCAGAGATCTTACAAAAAACTACGGTAAAACCACCGCGCTGGATAACGTCAGCGTTACATTCAAGGAGAACTGCATCTACGGTCTTCTCGGCAGAAACGGCGCAGGAAAATCCACCCTGCTCAACATTATTTCGGGCAGGACTTTTGCCGACTCGGGCGAGGTCATCATCGACGGAGTGAACGCGATCAGCAATGACAGCGCACTCGGCAAGGTGCATTTGATGAGCGAACAGCTTCTTTACAATCCGTCGCTCAAAGTCAAGGATATGTTCAAGACTGCATCGTTTTACTATCCCGATTTTGACATGGAATATGCGATGAAGCTTTGCTCGGAATATGAGCTTGACACAAACAGAAAGCTTTCTAAGCTTTCGACCGGCTACCGAACCATTGCAAAGGCTGTGAATGCTCTTGCCTGCGGCGCGCCGATAGTGTTCTTCGATGAACCCGTTCTCGGACTTGATGCAAACCACCGTGACCTTTTCTACAAGCACGTTGTGAACCGCTACAGCGAACGTCCTGCAACATTCGTTATCTCGACGCATCTTATCGAGGAAACAGCAGGCATAATCGAACGCGCTGTTGTTATCAAAAAGGGCGAGCTTCTTTTTGACAAAGATGTTGAGGAAGTGCGTTCAATGGGTTACAGTGTTTCGGGTAAATCAGCCGAAGTTGACAGCTTCGCAAATGGCAAGGAACTTATGGGCGAGGACGTTATCGGCGGCTTAAAGACCGTTTACATAAAGGGCAGACTTGGTGAAGCCAAACTCCCCGAGGGGCTTACAGCCGAACCGATGAACTTACAGAACATTTTCATTCATCTTACGAATTCATAAAGGGGGAATTTTTATGTCAGCAAACAGTATTATCGCAAACTGCAAATATCAGCTTTACAGATTGAGATTTGTTCCGTTATTTTACCTTATTTGGTCGATCGGTTCTATGCTGCTTTCCGCAACGATCAGATCTATCGCCGAAAAAGTTCCGTTCAGTCTTCGTGAAACGGGGCAGAACGGATTTGATGTTTTAATGGGCTTTTTCGTATTCGGATTTATATGTGCATACATCACTGATTTCTTCAACACTGCTGCCGCAAACGGCACATCAAGGACGACAGCCTGCGTTTCCGCATATATTTCCTCGGTGATATTTTCTGTAGTATCGGCACTTGAAGTTTCCGTTCTTTACCCTATTATGTCATTGATAACGGGAGATGACGAAATGTGGGGTGCATCGCTTTACGGTGTAAAGTACGTTCTGTATGATGCAGGCTGGAGCAATTTTGCAGTAAGACTTCGTTTTTTGTGCATAGCCATATTCAGCTACATTGCATTGTGTGCAATCGTTATACTGATTGCTTCAGTTTCATACAAACTTTCTAACTGGGCAGCTTTGATAATAACACTTTTGTTGATTTTTATCCCAACGGGAGGAATTTATTTTGCACTTGGCGAAGATGCATTGGCATCATTCTGGTGCAGTGTTGTAAAGTTGGTCGGACTTGCAGAGCTTGTCGATTCGAGTACAGATGCTCCGTTTATAGGAAACGCTTCGCAGGGAGCTGCGGTATTCATCGGCGCTTCGCTGATATTGCTGCTCTTATCCTGCCTTATCACAAGACGTTCTTCGGTCAAGCCGCTCGCCATAAAGGGCAGCTGATATTATGCTAAACACCAATTAAAAACTATACAAAAATCAAGCCAAAACTCATAGCTGTTATAAACAGGTTAGTGTTAAAAACAGGTTGATATGGATTTTGCACAGATCTTTTGTATATAGTTTTATTGATATTTAGCATTACCGCCGCATAAGAATTTGAAACACTTATGCGGCGGTAATTTTTGCTTTTTAACTTAAATTAACATAAAAATTCTTGACATTTGAAAAGCGCTAATGTATAATTAAAAAGTAATTGCGATGATTCGCAGCAATTGATTTTACAGAGGAGTGAGATTTAATGGACGTGGGAAGTACAGGTATAAAACCTCGAGGTAGCAAGTGCGAAGCGGCGGTTTCGGAAGTGTCCCCGTTCGTTTCGTAATTTCACTTTAATGTTTTATGCCTCCCGCTTTTTTATTATGGGACTGACAGAGTGAAACAACGCTTTGCCGTGTTCCGAAAGATGAGGAGGAATTTTTATGGAAAAAGATACCGCTGTACAGCTTTTGACCGAGCGCAACTTCGCCAAGCTCAAATCCGAGCTTTCCGAGATGAACCCTGCCGATATCGCTACTCTCGTCGAAGAAATGGACGAGTTTGACGAGTTCGGCGAGCGCGAACTTACACTTTTATATCGAATTTTGCCGAAAGAGATTGCCGCCGAGGTTTTCACCTATATGAACAGCGACCTCCAGCGTGTGCTTATCAATGCCCTTTCCGATAAGGAACTCCACGATGTCATCGATGAACTTTACATGGACGATACCGTTGACCTTATCGAAGAGATGCCTGCAAACGTTGTTTCCCGTATTCTCAAAAATACCGATCCCGCAACAAGAAATCAGATCAACGAGCTGTTAAAGTACCCGAAGGACAGCGCAGGTTCGGTAATGACGACCGAGTTCGTTTACTTCCGCGCAGACCTTACCGTTAAAGAGGGATTCGACCAGATACGAAAGATCGGTCTTGCAAAGGAAACCGTTTATACCTGCTATGTAACGCAGAACCGCAAGCTTCTCGGCGTTGTTTCACTGCTCGATATGCTTGTTTCGGATTATGAAACCCCCGTTTCCGATATAATGGAAACTAACTTTATCTGCGTAAACACTCACGATGACCGTGAAACCGCCGCGCAGATGCTTTCAAAATATGACCTTGCCGCTATTCCCGTCGTTGACAGCGACGGAAGAATAGTCGGAATCCTCACATTCGACGATGCTATGGACGTTATCCGTGACGAGGATATGGAGGACATGGAGATCATGGGTGCTATGCTCCCATCTTCGTCAAGCAAAACCTACCTCAAAACGAGCGTGTTCTCGCTTTGGAAACAGCGTATCCCGTGGCTGATGCTCCTTATGATATCGGCAACATTTACGGGAATGATACTCACGCATTTTGAGAGCGCACTCGCCGTTGTCCCAGCGCTGACAGCGTTTATCCCGATGCTTATGGATACGGGCGGAAACTCGGGTTCGCAGTCGTCCGTTACGATAATCAGAGGTATCTCGCTTCAGGAAATTGAATTTTCCGATATTCTCAAAGTAATGTGGAAAGAACTCCGCGTTGGCGTACTCTGTGCCGCAACAATGGCAGTTGTCGTGTTCGCAAAGGTAATGCTCATCGACCAAAAGGGTGCGACCATTGCAATGATAGTTGCGCTGACGATTTTCTTTGTAATAATCGTTGCAAAACTTGTCGGCTGTTCGCTTCCTATGCTCGCTAAAAAGCTTGGATTTGACCCTGCCGTAATGGCTTCACCGTTTATTACAACAATTGTCGATGCACTTGCACTTCTTGTATATTTCCTTATCGCTTCAAGAGTGCTTGCATTTTGATTTAAGTAAAAAATATACCGTCGAGTTTATTCGGCGGTATTTTTATGCAAAAACGCCGCACAACTTTTCATTGTGCGGCGTTTCAGGTTGTCGAAAAAATATATTGCATTTATGCATATTGACGAAAAAAATTTTTATAACTTGATGCTAAAAGAAGAACCGCCATTCATATCCTATCGGTGCTAAACGCTCGTCGCTTTGCTCCTCACTTTTATTTGCCGAGGATAGTTGTTCAGAACATAAAGAATAAGCGCAATTCACATTTTATAGGTTTACAGACCGATTTATCAAATTCTGTTTTACTTTTTGAGATGTGAATTGCGCCTTTTAACTTATAGATAATTTCGCTATTGCGGCATTACTTGGTGCTGTTAGTTTAGGGTGTTTCGCTTCTGCGGAAGCGACAAGGTGGCTCTGCCCCCCTTGACCCCCTGCCACCCTTTAAAAAGCGTGGACGTAAACTTTAATTTTGTGCAACTTTTTTAATAGTGCACTTTTGTTCTTATTCCTCGATATAAACCTTAGCCATTACCTGCGGTGTTGTTGGCTTATCGCGGAAGTCGGTTTCTACTCCTGCGATCTCGTCGATAACGTCAAGTCCCTCTACTACCTTTCCGAATGCTGCATAGTCGCCGTCGAGGTGCGGTGCGTCCTTATGCATAATGAAGAACTGTGAGCTTGCGCTGTCTTTCATCATTGAACGTGCCATTGAGATAACGCCTCTTGTATGCTTGAGGTCGTTCTTCACGCCGTTCGATGCAAACTCGCCCTTGATCTTATTCTTCGAGCCGCCCATACCTGTGCCCTCCGGGTCGCCGCCCTGGATCATAAAGCCGGGGATTACTCTATGGAATGTAAGACCGTCATAAAAGCCTTCCTTTACGAGCTTTTCAAAGTTTGCAACTGTGATAGGTGCTTTATCGGGATAAAGCTCTATCTTCATCTTTTTGCCGTTTTCCATTTCGATTACTACCATTTTATTTTCCTCCAAAATTATTTTTTGTTTACATACTCAACGAATCTGTTGAAGCCTGCAATGCCCTTTTCGTCACGCTTGTAAACGCCTGCGTGTTCGAGGACTTTCGCGAACACTTTGCCTATCTCCTGCTTGATGATATCATCGACATTTTCGGGAGTGATATCATACTTCGGGACGAACTCCTCTGCCCAATCTGCGTGTTTTTCGAGAACGGGGTCTTCGCGTACTGCGTTCACGCCCTTATTGATAAGCGTATCTGCGAGCTTTTCCATTTCGCCTTTAAGACGTGCGGGAAGAACGGCAAGTCCCATTACTTCGATAAGACCGATATTCTCCTTTTTGATATGGTGAAGCTCTGCGTGTGGGTGATAAACGCCGAGCGGACACTCGTCTGTTGTGATATTGTTGCGTAGAACGAGGTCAAGCTCAAAGTCATTGCCTCTCTTTCTTGCGATAGGCGTGATAGTGTTGTGCGGAACTCCGTCTGTTTCGGCGAAGATGAACGAAGCTTCATCAGTATATCCTCTCCAAGCGGTCAAAATCTTATCGCCAAGCTCAACAAGTCGCTCATAGTCGCGGCAGGAGATTCGGATAACGGACATCGGCCACTTAACTCTGCCTGCCTTAACGTCCTCAAAGCCTTTGAAGTGAAGTTCTTCCTCGATAGGTGCTTTCTCCATTGCAAAGGTATAATGTCCGCCCTGGAAATGCTCGTGAGTAAGTATTGAGCCGCCGACTATCGGAAGATCAGCATTTGAGCCTACAAAATAGTGTGGGAACTGCTCAACGAAGTCAAAAAGCTTCGCAAAAGCGTCACGGTCTATCTTCATCGGCGTATGCATACAATTGAGGACGATGCAGTGCTCGTTATAGTAAACATAAGGCGAATACTGGAGCGCCCAACGGTCGCCGTTTATCTTTATCGGGATAATGCGGTGGTTTTCACGGGCAGGGTGATTTACTCTGCCTGCGTAGCCGACATTTTCCTCACAGAGTTGGCACTTCGGATAGGAGCTTTGCTTTGCGTTGAGTGCGGCTGCAATAGCTTTCGGGTCTTTTTCAGGCTTTGAAAGGTTGATAGTAACATCAAGTGTGCCGTACTCGGTCTCGGTCGTCCACTTTACGTCCTTTTTGATGCGGTAGCGGCGGATATAGTCGGTATCGCAGCTGAATTTATAGTAAAAATCAGTCGCAGCCTGCGGTGATTTTTCACGGTAAGTTCTGCGGAATTTCTCGATTACTTCGGACGGACGTGGTGTAAGGCAGCCCATTATTTCGGTATCGAAAAGGTCACGGTAAACGATGCTGTCCTCAATGATGCCCTTTTCTACGGCGTAATCAAGGATATCCGCAAGTACAGGTTCAAGCTCAACATCGCAGTAATTCTCATCTGGCGGGTCATACTCGTCCAGACCGAGCTTGTGGATAAGCATATTTGCTGTGTAAATCCTGTCCTCGGCTGTGATAAGGTTATTTTCAAGTCCGTAGCATATCAGCTTGCGGACGGCTGTATGTATATTATCTAACATAGCGCAGTCCTCCATTGACGGAAATAGTTATTTATATTTTACCATAATCCGTGTTCAAATGCAACAATTTTTATAAAATTTTTACTATTTGATAGCAGATTCAAGCATCAGCCTGCCGCTCTCGGAAAGAATACCATTATTATAGGCAGTTTCGATATCCCAAAAAACTTTTTTCTCCGAGGAACGTTCATAGCCGTTTAAAAGCACTTTATCATCATAGGGCGACATTCTGACAGCGTAAAAGTCGCCGTATATCCCGTAAAATGCGGTTATCTTTACCTCATCTGCGGTGTAAGTTCTGCTGTCATCGGAGATAAATTCCGCATAGTCCTCTTTCAGCCATTCTGTCGAATATTCGTTGATATCATCGACCGAATAGGACGGAATTTTCGCTTTCACGACTGTCATCTCCGATGTTACCTTGTCATAGTCAAAGTCGGTGAAAACCGCATTGGTATAAACCGAACGAAAATCCTCTTCATATAAATGGTTGTCCCTGATATTTGAATTATTCACCAAAGCAAAACGCCCGTCCGAATATGTGTAAATAATTCCCGTGTCCATAAATCCTATCTCAGCGCAGTAATATTTTCCACCGATAAGTGAAACGTTCCACTGATCGCCATATTCCTCATCATAAAGCATCTCGATGGTTTTATCTTTATCCATTCTGATTATTTCTTCTTTATCGCACGGAACGCCGTCAACGGGGATATACATGACCTTTTCGGGGTCAAAAATCATAACTCCGCCCGATGACTGCCAGCCGAATGAGGACACAAAGCAGTCCTGCTTATACAAGCTTCCTCTTAAACCGAAGATCGAAGCGGCTTTCCCGTCACGGACAGTCCATATATCCATACGGCTTTCCACACCGCAGCTTCCCGAGCCGCCTATCACAAGCTGCTTATTATACCCGTAATCGAGCAGCTGCGGCGTATAGATACCGCAGTTATAGTCGGCAAGCTCAGCATTTCCGTCACTGCCGATAAAGATAAGGAAGCTGTAAACCTCCGAGAATTTTGTGTTCGGATCATCGTAACTGTACGGCATATCAATAAGCAGGAAAGTTTCTTCCCTGCCATCGCCGTCATAGTCCTCGGTATAGCTTTCGTGCAGCTTTGGAACAAGAACACCGTTTTCATCGAAATATTCGGGATATTCCTCCTTGAAATAAGAGCTGTACTCCTGCGAATGTGCATATTCCTCCGTTGTTCTGAGAAATTCTATCGCCTTTTCGCTTGTTTCGTCCTCCTGCTTTGAGCCTTTGTAATATTCGATAAATGCAAAGTCGGTAAAGGTCAAGTCCTCCGCTTTTACCGATATTTTTTCGGGAACATTCTCCGTCACAGCCGTTTCAGTTGTTTCCGCAGTTGTCAAAGCAGTAGTTTTGCTCGTTTCAACAGTTGACAAAGACGTCGTTTCCGATGTTATTTCCGCTGAAACTTCCGCTGTCACGCTCTCCGTTTCCAAAACGTTGCTTCCGCCGTCATTTGCGGCAGTGCAGGCTGTCATTGCCGCACACAAAACCGCCAGTACCGATAAAAATGTCTTTTTGTTCATTTCTGTCTTTCCTTTCATAATAAAATGTCTGCTTTTTACCCAAATTATGTCCGTATTTATCCCTTTGATTTTGCAATGCCGTCAATTGACAACAGAACTTCTCGGCAGTATAATTTAATCGTGGTATTGTCGCCTTTTTTCGGCACAAAGCAAAGTTATTTGCGGTGAACTATTTATATAGTATATCAAACCGAACCAAGGAAGTAGCCAAGGTACTTTTTGACATCTTCTTTTGAGCATTTGTCAAGGTTTGCGAAAGCATACTCCATTACGAGTATGAGCGTATTACTGTGGTGTGCCGCGAGTATCTCTTTCGGCACGGGGATATCGGGGCGCGCGCCGCTTTCGAGCATCTCGCGTATCTTATTTCCCATAAAAAATTTAAGGCTCGTGAACATATACCCCGTTTCATTATTGAAGCTGACTATCTTCTGAACGAGCGGAAGATTCGCCGAGCCGAGGTCATACACTCTGTCGGCGAAAAGATAGAGCGCATCGACTTTTCTGCCGCTGTCGCTCAATGATTTGAACTCGTCAAAGCCTATCGTCTGCGCGAGTTTTATCCAACAGCAGGTCAGCAGGTCGTATTTATCATCGAAATAGTTGTAGAATGTTGCCCTTGGGTAGCCGCTTCGCAGGCATATTTCGTTGACCGAAACGCTCTCGAACGATTTTTCGGAAAGAAGCGAAAACATACTTCCCGTAAAAGCGTTGATAGTGCGGACTGCTCCCCTTGAAAGTTTTTGTGAAAGATCATATTTCATATAGTTCAGTCCTCTCTTCATAATATTTGACATAATCGGTAAATTGTCCATATTGTGACAAATTTTGATATATGTATCTTGATGTATCTCTGTTTTTATTATATCATATAGTCAATGGTTTTGCAACTGTCTAAATGCAGAAAGTTGTAAAAATTTTTATAAATGACAAAATTTATACTCATTTTTAAACTGAAAGTGTACAAAAAATCAAGCAAAATTGTAGCTGTTGAAAACAGGTTTAAATGGATTTTGCGCCGATTTTTTGTCTACACTTTGATTAAAAATCAGTATTAATAAGGAAGGAAAATGTATGGCAGAAAACACCAAATCCAACAACTTTATGGCGAAGCTTGCGACATTTATCGTTGATAAGCGCAATCTGTTTTTTCTCATTTTTGCGATACTTATCATCTTTTCGGCTTTTTCGCGGAACTGGGTAAATGTTGAGAACGACCTTACGGCTTACCTGCCTGACGGAACGGAAACCAAAGCAGGTCTTGACCTTATGGCAGACGAATTCACGACGTTCGGTTCGGCAAAGATAGTCGCCGCAAACGTCACTATGGAAGACGCGGAAAAAATTGAGGAGATCATCAAAAAGGACGATGATGTTTCGACATACACATTCGATGATTCGGACGAACATTTCGTCAACTCTACCGCGCTTTTTGATGTAACGTTCGTCTACCCCGAAGATGACGACCGAGCGCTCGAAGCACTTGACGAGCTGAAAGAAAATCTTTCGGATTATGACCTCTACGTTCAGACCTCGATGGGTGATCAAAGCTCCGAGCTTATCGCGAGTGAAATGAACGTTGTTATCGTGCTTGTCTGCATCGTCGTTCTCGTTGTGCTTTTTGCGACCTCGCAGACATACGCGGAAGTGCCTGTACTTATCATAACGTTCGTTGCTTCTGCGATAATCAATATGGGTACGAACTTCCTGCTCGGAACGATCTCGTTCGTTTCAAACTCGGTAACGATCGTTCTCCAGCTTGCACTTTCGATCGACTATGCGATCATCTTCTGCAACCGATTCAAGGAAGAGCATGAAACGCTTCCTATCCGTGAAGCTGTTATCGAAGCACTTACAAAATCGATACCGGAGATATTCTCCAGCTCGCTCACAACTGTCGGCGGTCTTGCCGCACTGCTCTTTATGCAGTTCAAGATCGGTCCTGATATGGGTATAAACCTTATCAAGGCTATCCTTTTGAGCTTGCTTTCCGTATTCACACTTATGCCGGGAATACTGATGCTTTTCGGTAACCTTATCGACAAGACGCACCACAAGAGCTTTATCCCGAAGATAGACTTTGTCGGAAAATTCGCTTACGCAACAAGAGGCATTGTGCCGTTCATCTTCGTTGGCGTAATTGCTGTTGCAGGTTATCTTTCCACAAAGACACCGTATGTTTACAGCTATGACACTATCGAAACACCTATCACAAACATCTCGCAGGAAACCGATAACCTCATAAAAGAGAACTTCGGCACGAAGAATATGATGGCTCTTATCGTTCCGACGGGTGATTACGAAACCGAAAAGGCTCTCCTCAACGAGATAACCTCCAAGGATTATGTAAACAGTGCGGTCGGACTTTCCAACACCGAAGCGCTTGACGGATATATGCTCACCGACAAGCTCACGCCGCGTCAGTTCTCCGAGCTTTCCGATGTTGACTTCGAGGTTGCAGAACTTGCTTACGCCGCTTACGCCGCAGATGATGAAAACTACGGCAAAATTGTCGGCGGCATTTCTTCCTACAGCGTTCCGCTTATGGATATGTTCATCTTCGTACATAAAGAAATTGACGAGGGTTACGTTACACTTGACGATGACCTCACCGACACGCTCAATGATGCTTATGTTCAAATAAACAATGCCAAGCTTCAGCTTCAGGGCGAGAATTTCTCCCGTATGCTCATTTACTTCGACCTTCCTCTGAGTGGCGATTCGACATTCAGCGCTATTGACGAAGTTCGTGCAATTGCAAAGAAATATTACCCAGACGGTGATGTTTACCTCGTCGGCGACTCGACAGCGAACTACGACTTCTGCACATCGTTCCAGACGGATAACATCGTCGTAAGCGTTCTTTCTATCCTTGTCGTTCTCGTTGTTCTTCTCTTTACATTCACATCGGTCGGTATGCCGCTTCTCCTTATTCTCGTTATTCAGGGCGTTATATGGATCAACTTCATTTTCCCGACTGTTGAACATAAAGATATCTTCTTTATGGCGTACCTTATCGTAAGCTCCATTCAGATGGGTGCTAACATCGACTATGCTATCGTTATTTCGGGAAGATATATGGAACTCAAAAACAAGATGTCCCACCGCGATGCTATCATTCAGACGATGAATCTCAGCTTCCCGACTATCATCACCTCGGGCAGTATTCTTGCTATCGCAGGCGGACTTATCGGTCAGCTTTCTTCTGAAGCAACTATCGTAGGTATCGGTCAGGCGCTCGGCAGAGGTACTGTTATCTCCCTTATCATCGTAATGTTCGTTCTTCCGCAGATACTTCTTCTCGGCGGCGGCATTATCGAAAAGACATCGTTCTCCGTCAAGACCAAGCTCAGACGCTACTCTTCGAGCGGAAAGATCATTGTTGACGGTCTTGTACGCGGCAATATCAGCGGTACGGTAAACGGTATCTTCAAGGGTACTATCGACGGCGATGCCGACCTCAGCGTGATATCCGGCAGCGCAAGAAACGAAGCCGATGAACAGGCTGCGCTTGCACTTGAAGAAGATCTTGCGGAAGACAATATCGGAAAGGAGAGCTGCTAAAATGAAAAAGACAGGAAAAATAAGCCGTTTTCTCTCGGTCATCATCTCTGCTGCATTGGCTGTTTCATCTATCGCTGCCCTTCCTTTGAGCGCGGCGGAAAGCAGCAAGACATACAAGATCAGCACAGCAGATGAACTTATCGAATTTTCCAAGCTTTGCCGACTTGACAGCTGGTCAAAGGGCAAGGAATTCGTCCTCACCACGGATATAATCCTCACGGGCAAGGATTTCACCTCTATCCCGATATTCAGCGGCACATTCGACGGTCAGGGACACAGCATAAAAGGCGTTTCCGTCACGGGCGTAACGGGACGCGGATTTTTCAGCATCATAGGCGAAAACGCTACTGTAAAAAACCTTAACGTTGTCGGCATCGTCCGTCCGTCCGGCAGTGAAAGCTCTATCGGCGGCATCGCAGGCACGAACAAGGGCGTTATCTACAACTGCAAATTCAGCGGAAAGGTCGCTGCGACCAATACTGTCGGCGGCATCGTCGGCGAAAACACTTCGACAGGCTCGGTTCTCAAATGCACAGCCGCAGGAACTGTTGACGGCGAAAAATTCACGGGCGGCGTTGTCGGAAACAACAGCGGCAATATCGTCCAGAGCATAAATGCAGCCTCGGTCAATACTACGAACGAGGAAAAGAAGCACAGCCTTGAGGATATCGACCTTTCAACGCTTACAGATGTTGAAAGCTACACTAAAAAGTCATCGTCATCGGACGAAACTTCATCTGCGACAGACACGGGCGGCATTGCAGGCTATTCAACGGGCACGATATTCAGCTGCGAGAACAGCGGAAGCATCGGTTATCCGCACGTCGGCTACAACATCGGCGGTATAGCAGGCAGAAGCTCGGGACTTATCATGAACTGCAACAACTACGGTCATCTCAACGGCAGAAAGGACATCGGCGGCATTGCAGGTCAGATGGAACCTTACCTCGTTGTTAACATCAATCCCGACAATATGACAGAACTGAAAGACGAGCTCGAAACTCTCACAAACCTCATTGACACTGCAATAAATGAAACAAACGATGATTCCCTCGGCATAAATTCAACTGTTGAGAGCGCATCTGGCTATTTGCAGAGTGCAACAGACAGCGCTGACAATATCCAGCAGAAACTCACCGATTACGGCGATCACGTAACATCGGAGATCGACCGCACAAGCGCAGTCATTTCCGATGCTATCGAACGCCTTGACAAAATAACGGGACTTATCCCTGATGCAACAAACAGCCTTTCCACAGGCTCTGATAGACTTTCCGAAGCCTTTGACGGACTTTCGGGAACACAGAAATATTCCGACGACTCCATCGATAGGCTGAAAAAGCTCTCCGATACAATAAAGGAAGCTTCGGATAAAGCAAATGATGCATCGACCAAGATAGGCGACGGACTCAAGGCAGTTGCCGATTCTCTCCACAACTCCGCATCTGACGGATCTACGGGCATATCTATGGGCTTTACACTTGTTGAAGACGGCTTGGATGAGCTTACCGATGCAACAAAGGGCATATCCGATGCTATAAAAGCTATCTCCGATATTCTCTCGGGCAGCGGCGATATCACCCCCGATATCTCCGATGAATTATCCGACCTTGCCGACAGCATCGCAAAAGCATCAGATGCGCTCGGCGATATCTCGTGGGGCGTACAGGAGATCATTGACAGCGTTGACCTTGATTCAGACAAGATCTACGACGGCTTGATCAGTGCTTCGGACGGCATCAAGGCTCTCAGCGAAGCAATCAGCGGCACGGACGAATCCACAGACAGCATCAAAACTATCCTCGACAACACCGCTGACACCGGAAAGGACGTGAACTCCTCGTTCGGACATTTCTCCGACGCTTTCACGGCATTCACGAACACTACTGATATCTTCACCGATATCTCAAATCAGACAAGTGAACTGTTCGATTTTCTCAACGGCGTTGAAACAGTTGAGATAGGCTCTCCCGATGACAGCATAAAAGACGATACCGAGAACCTCTTTGCATCTATCACATCATTCATTGATGCAATGAATACCCTCAATGTTCAGGCTTCAAACGCAGGCGTTACACTCTCCGACAACCTCGTAAAGATCAACGATCAGACCTACGTTGTCAGCGATATCATCACCGATATGCTCGATATCGACGACGAAGAGGACTACATCAAGGATACTTCTGATGTCGATACCGACAAGATCAAAAACGGCAAGGTCTATAAATGCACCAACTACGGCACTATCAGCGGCGACCTCAATATAGGCGGCATCGCAGGTCAGATGGCTATCGAATATGACTTCGACCCCGAAGACGATATTTCGAGCAAGACCGATTCACCGCTCAATCAGAAGCTTGAAACAAAAGCTGCCGCTATTAAGAATACCAACTACGGCGAAGTTATCGCGAAGAAGAACTGCGCAGGCGGCATCGCAGGTCAGATGAGCCTCGGCGTTGTGAAGAACTGCTCGGCATTCGGCAAAGTCACCTCCGAAAGCGGCGACTATGTAGGCGGCATCTCGGGCAAATCCTCCGCAAAGATCATCAGCTGCTATGCAAAAGCTCTGCTCTCGGGCAGAAACTACATAGGCGGCATCGCAGGAATCGCAGACACAGTTATGGATTGCTATTCCCTCGTTGATATCACCGACAGCCAGTCCTACTTCGGCGCTATAAGCGGAACAACAGACGGCGAATTTGAAAGCAACTACTTCGTTTCGGACGAACTCAGCGGACTTAACGGCGCAAGCTATAAGGGCGCAGCAGAACCTATTCCTTATCAGCAGCTCATCTCGATACCAAATATCCCTGCGGAGTTCCGCACATTCACATTGAAGTTCATCGCAGACGATAATGCTGTAGATAAGATCGAATTCTCCTACGGCGATACGATTGACGAAAGCGATCTTCCCGCAATTCCCGCAAAGGACGACTGCTACGCAAAGTGGAACTATGATTCACTCGAAGATCTCCATATCGATAAAGAGATCGAAGCTGAATATTTCACAGTTATCAAAAATGTCCGCTCAGATGATTGCCGTGACGGCGGCAAACCTATCTGGCTCGCAGAGGGCATCTTCACCGAAGATGATACTCTCCCCGTTCAGCAGAACGAGTATGTGAACCAGACTCCGCCGATCATCTTCCTTATGGATAAGACCGAGCTTTGCGAAAGCTGGACGCTCACCGTTCCTAACGATAACAGCGAAACGCATAACCTCCGTTACCTCGTCAACGCAGAAAGCAAGCGTGACCCAGAGATATACGTCAAGAACAGCAGCGGCGAGTGGGAAAAAGCAGAAACACGTCATATCGGAAGTTATCTCTACTTTGAAGCAAGCGGTAATTCACCCGAAATACTTGCAGTATATAAAACATTGAATATCTTCCTCATCGCAGTAACAGCAGCAGGAGTCGTTATCATAATCCTTGTGATAATCTTCTCGGCAAGAGCGGTAAGAAAGAAGAAAAAAGCAAAAGCTGCGAATAAATAATAAAAGCATCTGAACAGGCACAATAAAGTGACCTGTTCAGATGCTTTCAGACTGTCGGAAAAACATATTATTGAAAAAAGTTGCACAAAATTAAAGTTTACGTCCACGCTTTTTAAAGGGTGGCAGGGGTCAAGGGGACGGAGTCCCTTGTCGCACTCCGCAGAGTGCGAAACTCCCCATACTAACAGCACAAAGCTTGCCGCAATAGTGAAATATCTATAAGTTAAAAGGCGCAATTCACATTCAAAAAGTTAAACAGAACGTGATAAATCGGTCTGTATACCTATAAAATGTGAATTGCGCTTATTCTTTATGTTCGGAACAACTATCCTCGGTAAATAAACGTGAGGAGCAAAGCGACGAGCGTTTAGCGCCGACGGGATATGAGCGGTGGCTTTTCTTTTAGAAATCAAGTCATAAAACCTTTTTCGTCAATCTGCATATACGCAATATACTTTTTTTCGTTAGGAACAAAGTCCATTATTTGTTCTTGTATTCGGTAGGCAAAACACCGTAAGCCGCCTTGAATGCCGCCGTAAACTTGCTCTGACTTTCGTAACCGACACGGCTCGAAACCTCAGCAATTGAGAGCTTTCCCTCCGAAAGCAGCTTCGCCGCTTCTTCCATTCGGTGCTCCTTTATGTGCGAAGCTACCGAGTTCCCGTAGACTGCACGGAACACGTTTTTCAGCGTCGTCTGATTGATAAGGAATTTGCGCGAAAGCGACTCGATAGTGTGGCGCTCGTTTATGTGCGCCGTCAGATATTCGTGTACCTTGTGCGCTATCTCGACCTGCTCCTCGGTGAAGCCTCCGCACTCTTCGTTGTGCGCACAGCCGTCATCGGACAGCTCATCGGGACACTTCATCTCAAGCATTTTTTCTATCATTATATGAAGAAGCCGACATTCCTCGCTGTCAGCAGCTTTGTAGTATACCTCTTTGTTGCTCCTGCGGCAAACAAGCAGTCCGCTCTGCTTCAGGCATTTCAGATGATGCGAAACGGCAGGACTTGACATTCCGACCATTGCCGAAATGTTCATCACGCACTCTTCACAGTGGCACAAAAGCCAGAATATCCTCACTCTCGTTATATCGGAAAGCTGCGAAAAAACGTCTGCAACTTCGCTGAAACCCTCAGTTTCTCCGATATGTGAACACAGCCTTTCAGCAGATTCGTTTTCATCGTGAAAATGCGGCAGTTCAAATTCCGACATAGAGCTTTCCTCCTTTTTTCAGTAAATAAAATTACATCATTTTCTTTGTTCCGAATGGAAATTAATTTCGCCCGAGAGGTAATAAACACACCTTTTCGGTTGACTATACTTTCCGAATATATTATACTACAAACAGAACGATTCGTCAATTACTTAATTGACCGAACGTAGATAATGAATTTTGAAAGGATATGATTTTATGAAAAAAACATACGAGATCGAAGTTGACTGTGCAAACTGTGCAAACCTGATGGAGGAAGCTGCAAACAAGACAGAGGGCGTTGCAAAGGCTGCCGTTAATTTTATGACACAGAAGATGACCGTTGATTTTGCTGAGGGTCACGACCCCAAGACCGTTATGAAGGCTGTACTTAAAGCTTGCAAAAAAGTTGAACCCGACTGCGAGATAGAAATATAATCAAAAAGGGAGGTATTCCGCTTCACTTTGAAGCGCGGAGCTTGCTATGAAAAAGAAACAAAAGATAATGCTCGCCAGAATAATCGTATGCGCAGCATTGCTGGTCATATATCATTTTCTCCCCGTTCAGGGCGTTGTCAGATTCCTGCTGTACTTCGCAGCGTATATCCTTATCGGATATGATATCCTGCGCAAAGCCTTTCTCGGAATAAAAAACGGCAGACCGTTCGATGAAAACTTTCTTATGGCAGTAGCGACCGTCGGCGCATTCGCACTTGCTATCTACACAAAGAGCGGCGACTATGCCGAAGCACTCTCCGTAATGGTCTTCTACCAGACAGGCGAACTTTTCCAAAGCATCGCCGTTGGAAAGAGCCGCAAAAACATCTCCGAGCTTATGGATATCCGTCCCGACTATGCGAACATCGAGCAGGACGGCAAGCTTGAACAGGTTTCCCCCGATGAAGTAGCTGTCGGAAGCATCATCGTTGTTCAGCCGGGCGAAAAAGTCCCGATAGACGGCGTTGTTCACGAGGGCAGCTCCAGCCTTAACACAAGCGCACTCACGGGCGAAAGCGTTCCGCGTGACGTTCACGAGGGCGATGAGGTAGTAAGCGGCTGCATCAATCTTTCGGGCGTTCTGAAAATACAGACGACCAAGGAATTCGGCGAATCCACCGTTTCAAAGATACTTGACCTTGTGGAAAATTCAAGCTCCAACAAGTCAAGGTCGGAAGAATTCATCTCCCGTTTCGCAAAGATATACACTCCTGCGGTATGCTTCGGCGCACTTGCGCTCGCAATAATACCTCCGATAATCGGAGTTATCTCAGGCAGCGGCTCAAACTGGTCGGAATGGCTCTACAGAGCACTCACATTCCTCGTTGTAAGCTGCCCATGCGCACTCGTTATCAGTATTCCTTTGAGCTTCTTCGCAGGAATAGGCGGTTCGAGCCACGAGGGTGTTCTTATCAAAGGTTCAAACTACCTTGAAGCACTCTCCCAGACGAAATATATTGTCTTCGATAAAACGGGTACTCTCACAGAGGGCGTTTTTGAAGTAACCGATTATCACCATAACACTATCGATAAAGCAAAGCTTCTTGAATATGCGGCACTCGCTGAATGTTCGTCTTCCCACCCTATCAGCAAGAGCCTTCAGAAAGCTTATGGAAAAGAGATCGACCGAAACAGAGTTGCTGACATTGAAGAAATAAGCGGCTGCGGAATCACAGCCGTAGTTGACGGCGATAAGGTCGCTGTTGGCAACATCAAGCTTATGAAAAAGCTTGGCATTGAATATATGGATTGTCACAGCGTCGGAACGATACTCCATGTTGCGGTAAATGACAAATATGCAGGTCATATCGTTATTTCCGACCGTGAAAAGCCACACTCCGCGGAGGCTATCGCCGCTCTTAAAAAGCTTGGCATAAAGAAAACCATTATGCTCACAGGCGACCGCAAAAACGCTGCTGAAAAAGCTGCAAAATCGCTTGGCGTTGACGAATTCCACAGTGATCTTCTTCCTGCCGATAAGGTTTCAAAGGTCGAAGAGCTTCTCAAACAAAAGGGCGAAAAGGAAAAGCTTGCATTTGTCGGTGACGGCATCAACGATGCTCCCGTTCTTATGAGAGCAGATATCGGCATCGCAATGGGCGCAATGGGTTCGGACGCAGCCATCGAAGCCGCAGACATCGTGCTTATGGACGATGATCCGCTCAAGATCGCAAAGGCTATCAAGATCTCGAGAAAATGTATCGGCATCGTATATCAGAATATTATTTTCTCACTCGTTGTAAAGTTTGCCTGCCTTGCACTTACGGCTGTCGGTATCGCAAATATGTGGCTCGCTATCTTTGCCGATGTTGGCGTAATGATACTCGCAGTCCTCAACGCTATTCGTGCGTTAAGAGTTTCAAAACTGTAAAATTTTTTAAACCGATTGACATTGCCTGCCCACAGTGCTATAATAAATAAAATCCAAAAGTTCGGAAAGAGTTTTCCTTTCCGAACTTTTGCTCAATAATGGGAGGAAAATATTATGAGCACAAAAAATCCATACGCAGGCACTAAGACCGAGCAGAATCTCCGTGAAGCATTCGCCGGCGAATCTCAGGCAAGAAACAAATATACATACTTCGCATCTGTCGCAAAGAAAGCAGGCTATGAGCAGATAGCAGCGCTTTTCTTAAAGACAGCTGACAATGAAAAGGAACACGCTAAGATGTGGTTCAAGGCTCTCGGCGAACTCGGCACTACCGAGGAGAACCTCAAGAGCGCAGCAGAGGGCGAGAATTTTGAATGGACCGATATGTACGACCGTATGGCTAAGGAAGCCGACGAAGAGGGTTTCCACGACCTCGCAGAAAAGTTCAGAGGCGTTGGGGCTATCGAAAAGGCTCACGAAGAACGCTACAGAGCGCTCCTCAAAAACGTTGAGGAAAAAGCAGTATTTGAAAAGAGCGGCGTAACGGTATGGGAATGCCGCAACTGCGGACATATCGTCATCGGCACTTCCGCACCGACAGTATGCCCCGTATGCAACCACCCACAGTCCTATTTTGAAGTCAGAAACGAGAATTATTAAAAAAATCTTTAAAGGGTATCGGATAAATTCTTCCGATACCCTTTTTTGCTTTGCAGACCTTGAAAAAATCCCAATTTTAAGGTATAATTAAGGAAATGCGCTTATAATTGCTTTTGGGAGATGATAAAATGAAACTTCTATACGCCGAGGACGAGCAGGCTATGTCCGAAGCCGTTACCGATATACTCACCTATCACAAATACATTGTCGATGCTGTTTACAACGGAAAAGATGCGCTCGACTATGCCCTCGCAGACAACTATGACGGAATTATCCTCGATATAATGATGCCCGAAATGAGCGGAATCGAAGTTTTGCGCGAGCTTAGAAAAAAAGGCTGCCGAACGCCGATGCTTCTTCTCACCGCAAAATCGCAGGTCGAGGACAAGATCGAGGGACTTGATGCAGGCGCGGACGATTACCTCCCGAAGCCATTTGAAATGGGTGAACTGCTTGCACGAATTCGCGCGATGCTCCGCCGCCGTGAGGAGTTCACACCCGATATCCTCACCTGCGGAAATCTTTCGCTCAATATGCAGTCGTCGCAGCTTTCATGCGGAAATCAGTCGTTCACCCTCCCCCGTCTTGAATACCGACTTATGGAACAGCTTATGCTCAATCAGGGTATCTATCTTTCGTCCGATGAGCTTATGGCAAAGGTCTGGGGTTATGACTCCGATGCGGAGATAGGCGCTGTCTGGGTCTATATTTCCTACCTGCGCAAAAGGCTTACCGCCCTCGGTGCGAACGCCGAAATAAAGGTCAAGCGGGGAACGGGCTACACTCTGGAGGAAACAAAATGATAAAGTCGCTCCAAAAACGTTTTATCCTCACCTCAATGACGGCGATAACGATACTTCTTGCCGTTCTGCTCGGCGCGCTCAACTGTTTCAACTTTTTCATTACACACGGCGAATCGGAACGTATGCTTGAACGCTGCTTTACGGACGCAAGCCGAAAGGACGGCGCTCCTCCCCCATTTCTTCCGCAGAACAACGAAAAGCCCCATTTTTTCAACGCACCTATAACCGAAGACAACGCACTTTCGGCAAGATTTTTCTCGGTGAAGCTTGACGGAAACGGCAATGTGCTTTTTACGGACGTTGACCGAATTTCGTCCGTCACTGCCGACGAGGCGAAGCTTTATGCGGACACTGTTATCGCAAAAAATAAAGCTGCGGGACGCTTTAAATCGTTCCTCTACCGTGTTGATACGCAGAACAGCGAAACCACGGCGTTTTTCCTCGATATTTCGCGCGAGAACCGCAATATGACGAACGTACTCGTTATCTCGCTTCTGATAGGTTTGATTTGCTGGGCGGTCATGCTCCTTATCGTTATACTTTTGTCAAAAGCGGCGATACGCCCTATCGCGGAGAACATCGAAAAGCAGAAACAGTTCGTCACGAATGCGGGTCACGAGCTGAAAACTCCGCTTGCGATAATTCTTTCCAACACCGAAGCGCTCGAATTCACCTGCGCTGACGGCGGCTCAAAATATACACGAAACATCAAACAGCAAACGCTTAGGCTCGGCGAGCTTATGCAAAATCTGCTTATACTTTCCCGCGCGGATGAAAGCGGTTTCAGGCTTGCCGTTTCAAAGGAAAATATCTCGGATATCGTTTCGCACACGGCTGAGCATTTTATGGAATCAGCCGCACAGAAAGCCGTGCTTATTGAAACCAATATCGAAAGCGGCATCTCTGCCGATGTGAACCGTGATACTTTTTCACAGCTCGTTTCGATACTGCTTGACAATGCGGTAAAATATTCCGCTTCGGAGAGCGAGATAACCGTTTCACTTTTCCGCAACGGAAAAAACGCTGTTCTTTCGACGGAAAATGAATGTGAAAACCTGCCCGAATGTAAACCCGAGCAGCTTTTTGAACGTTTCTACCGAGGTGACAGCGCACACAATCAGAAAAGCGGCGGCAGCGGCATCGGTCTTTCCGCCGCAAAAGCCATTGCCGAAGCTCACGGCGGAAAAATTTCCGTCGAATACAAAAACGGCAGCAAGATCATTTTTACAGCTTCACTGCCGATAAAACACGAAGAACGGAAAGGAAAACACTGAAAAATGAACGAACTCCACACATATATCTGCCCGAAATGCGGCGAACCTCTGCACCGTGACGGCGGAAGCTTCCGCTGTACGGCAAACCACGTTTACGACTGCGCCCGAAGCGGCTATGTGAACCTGCTCCTCGTTCAGCAGATGAACACAAAGCTCCCCGGTGACAACAAGCTTATGGTAAACGCGCGCAAAAATTTTCTCAGCAAAGGCTATTACGATGTTCTCATCAATGCTTTTTCCGACTGCGTTAAAAAATACTCCGTCACGAACGGCGTTGTCCTTGACGCAGGCTGCGGCGAGGGTATCTACACCGTTTCAGCCGCTAAGAAATCACCCGAAATGTTCTTTATGGGAACGGACATATCCAAAACCGCAGCGGACGCTGCCGCAAAAAGAGCCAAAGCCGAGTGTGTTTCAAACGTGCTTTTCTCGGTCAGCAGTGTATTTCATCTGCCAGTAAAAAGCGGTTCATGCGATATGCTCACAACGCTTTTTGCGCCTTGGTGCGGTGAAGAATTCCTACGAGTGCTCAAGCCGAACGGCACTCTTATAATGGTCATTCCTGCGGAACGCCATCTCTGGCAGCTCAAAGCGGCTGTCTATGACGATCCTTATTTAAACGAACCAAAAGAGAGCGAACCAAACGGATTCACCCTGCTTGAAAAGATACCCGTCAGCTCGAAAATTCTGCTTGACAACAACGAGGATATCCAAAATCTTTTCTCGATGACACCTTACTATTATAAGACGAGCGAAGAGGGTCACCGCCGAGTTGAAGCTCTTTCACAGCTTGAAACCGAGATCACTTTTGAGATACTTATTTACGAGAAGAATTGATATTTCAATCAAAGTATAGACAAAAAATCGGCGCAAAAGCCATATAAGGCTGTTAAACAGCTACGGGCTTTTGTACCGATTTTTTGTACACCTTCAGTTTAAAAATTAGTATAAACAGCACCGCAGCTTTGATCTTCCGACCAAAACTGCGGTGCTGCTGTTTTCACTTGGTTCATTTATAATACTTTAGGAGAGTATAATTGAAGAATTTTAAAATTATGTACTGTTTCCTCAGTCTTCGGAATCCTGAAGAGCGTCATAACCGCTTTCGCCTGTACGAACTCTGATAACGTCCTCAACATCGTAAACGAAGATCTTACCGTCACCGATGTGACCCGTGTAAAGAGCCTTACGAGCCGTTTCAACAACTGTTTCAACAGGAACTTTGGAAACTACGACTTCGACCTTTACCTTTGGAAGAAGCGTTGCTTCAACGGGAACACCACGGTACATTTCGCCTGCACCCTTCTGTGTGCCGCAGCCGAGAACCTGAGTTACCGTAAAGCCTGTTACGCCGATCTCACTGAGAGCATTTTTGAGTGTTTCAAACTTATTCTGCTTGCATATAATGGAAACTCTTGTATACTTGTTCTTGCTGTCTGCACTGCGCTCGATATGAGGACGGTCAACAACAGTAACAGGAACTGCTGCAGCAGGTTCTTCTTCGGAAACTGCGCCTGTGAATACGGAGTTTGAAGCAGGCATAAAGTCTGCATAAGCGGAAGCAAGACCGTGTTCTGTGATATCAAGACCTCTTGTTTCTTCCTCAACGGAAGCACGGAGTCCGATAGTTTTCTTGATGATGAAGAATGTGATTATCATTGTAACTGTTGCCCAAGCTGCTACTGCGAAAAGTCCAACGAACTGGATTCCGAGGAGCTTGAAGCCGCCGCCGTAGAAAAGACCTGCGAGTGTGTTGCCGTCAGGGTCAACGAGGGAATAACCGGGAACCTTTGGATTTGAGAAAAGACCAACTGCGATAGTACCCCAGATACCGTTCATCATGTGAACTGCTACTGCACCAACAGGGTCGTCGATGTGAAGCTTGTTATCAAGGAGCCATACGCCGAATACTACGAGAAGACCAGAAACGATACCAACTACGATAGAACCGATGCAGTCTGTTGTGTCACAAGGAGCTGTGATGCCTACAAGACCTGCGAGTGATGCGTTAAGGCACATCGAAACATCAGGCTTGCCGTATTTTACCCAAGTAAAGATCATGCATGTAACTGTTGCAACTGCAGGAGCAACTGTTGTTGTAAGGAAGATAGAACCGAGCTGATCAATGCTTGTTGCTGCTGCGCCGTTAAAGCCGTACCAGCCGAACCAAAGGATAAATACGCCGAGAGCGCCGATTGTAAGTGAGTGACCCGGGATAGCGTTTACCTTTGTAACCTTGCCGTCCTTGTCAGTGTTGAACTTGCCAATACGGGGTCCAAGGATCTTTGCGCCGATGAATGCTGCGATACCGCCTACAAGGTGGATACAAGTCGAACCTGCGAAATCGTGGAAGCCCATCTGTGAGAGCCAACCGCCGCCCCAGATCCAGTGTGCTTCGATCGGGTAAACAAGTGCGCTGATAACGCCCGAATAAACACAGTAGGAAATGAACTTTGTTCTTTCTGCCATAGCTCCCGAAACGATAGTTGCAGCCGTTGCGCAGAATACAAGGTTGAATACGAAGCTTGACCAGTCGAAGTTTTCATACTGTGTCATAATGTCGAAGCCCGGCTTGCCGATAAGTCCGACAAGGTCTTCGCCGAAGAGAAGTCCAAAACCGATGAGAATGAACATTACTGTACCGATACAGAAGTCCATAAGGTTTTTCATAATGATGTTGCCTGCGTTCTTCGCTCTTGTGAAGCCTGTTTCGACCATTGCGAAGCCTGCCTGCATAAAGAATACGAGAGCCGCGCCGATAAGAAACCAGACGCCGAATACCAGCGACGAGGTGTTCTCGGAGACCATCTCCAAGATGTTTGTGCTTTCCATAATAATTCCTCCACTTTCATTAATTGGGAAATATTGATTTCCTTTGATCTCCCCATTAGCAAAATAGAAAGGACGCTGTGAACCGAACTCCGTCTTTGCAGTCCGTCCACAGCGCCCTTGCTGTTTTCTATGGTCTTATTATATATCATAAAAATTGGTTTGTCAAGCACTTTTTTGAAATTTATGCAATTTTTATTATTTATTCCTGCATTTTAATTGATTATTTGTGATTTTATAGCTTTATAAGCTTAATTTATGAAATAGTCTAATATTTTAACTTCATA
>CALANW010000172.1 GCA_937926145.1 uncultured Ruminococcus sp.
ATATCATTAGAGTGCTTTTTGTGCAACTTTTTGTTTTCAGACACGCTCTAGTATTGTCCTCTCTTGACTATATTTTTAATTTAGGGTATAATGAAATAAATCCGAAAGATAAACAACATACAGTAATTATAATTTAAGGGAAAATATTTATGCGAACTGAAATAGAACTTAACAACGGATGGTGCTTTGCTAAGATATATGATCTGGGAATAAGCGAAAATGATGCAGTTACCCCCGAATTTGACGATTGCTCATGGGAAAAGATCTGCCTGCCTCACACTTTTAATGCAACTGATAGTGTAACAAGCAGCTATTATAAAGGACTGACCTGTTACCGCCGAGATTTGGAGCTTTCGACAAAATACAAGGGCAAGGCACTATACATTGAATTCGGGGGAGCCAACACTACTGCTAAAGTGTTTGTGAATGGCTTTTTTGCCGGAAAACACGATGGAGGCTATTCTGCTTTTCGCATAAACATAACGAATTATGTACACTATGACAGAAAAAACCAAATTGCAGTCCTTGTTGACAATTCACCCACAAATTACATTGCCCCAATTACTGAACAGGGCGATTTTACAAAAATGGGTGGATTGTACCGAGAAGTTAAATTAATTGCCGCCGAACCTGTTCACATTGCACTGGAGGACAGTGGTTCCTGTGGAGTCTACATCACACCACATAATATTACATCAGACAGTGCAGACATTGATGTACTGATAAAGCTTGATTCCGCCAACAACATAGAGGCAAAGGCCGTAATTTTTGCCCCGGACGGAAGGCCTGTTGCAGAGATGTGTGGACATACAGAAAGCGACAGGCTTACACTTTCGAAAAAAATATCTGCTCCGCAGTTGTGGGATGGTGTAAACTCTCCCTGTCTGTATCGTGCCGAAGTCACCCTATTTTATGGGGACAAAGCAGCAGATATGGTATCCGTAAATTTTGGCATAAGGACATATCATATTAACCCTGAGGATGGTTTTTTCCTTAATGGAAAGTCTTATCCTCTTCATGGTGTGAACTATCATCAAGACAGCTTTGAAAGCGGCTGGGCAATGACAAATATCCAACGTGAACGTGATTATGGAATTATTCGTGATATGGGTTGCAACGCTGTAAGAATGGCTCATTATCAGCATTGCAGTCAGGAATATTCACTGTGTGATGATTTCGGTATTTGTGTTTGGACAGAGATAGGGATTATAAACAAAATGTCTCCGGATGAAAGCGAACGTCACATTCTTGCAGATGGCTTTGCAGAAAATGCAAAACAGCAGCTTATTGAGCTTATCAGGCAGAATTACAATCATCCATCAATCATCTTATGGGGAATATCTAATGAACTTCACCAAATGTCTGATGAAATTTTTGCTTTATACCAAGAACTTTATGAGCTTGCCTGCAAGGAGGACAACACAAGGCTGAAAACTTATGCAGACAATCAGTTCTATGGCAGATTTTTGCAGCTTCCCGCAGATGTCGTAGGATATAACCGTTATTTCGGTTGGTATAAGGAAGCAGGCGATGCAGAACATTTCGGAGAATGGCTTGACTTATACCATAATTCAAAGGAAAAACGTCCGATATGCATTTCTGAATACGGCGGTGGCGGAGCCCTGACACAGCACAAGGACAGCATAGACTGGTTAAACGATATTGACCCGAATGGAGCTCGTCATTATGAAAATTATCAGTCACAGCTTCACGAAATTGTTTGGCGGCAATTTTCTGCAAGAAAATATCTTTGGGCAGCATTTGTATGGTGTATGTTTGATTTTCCTTCCGGTGGCCGTGAAGAGGGCGATACGATAGGACAGAATGATAAGGGCCTATGCACGAGAGAACGCATACCCAAAGATGCGTATTTCTTTTACAGGTCTGTATGGAGCAGTGAGAAAACTATCTACATTACTGAGCGCCGTCATAACGTAAGACCTTGCAATGTACCATTTATAAAGATATATTCAAATGCACAAAGTATTGAACTTATCGTGAACGACAGGTCACTTGGCATAATAAAACGCAGCGAATTGTCAAATAGCAATGATACTGTTTTTGTATGGAACAATGTTAATATAAATAAAAATAAGAAAAATACTATTACTGCAAAAGCGACATTTAATGATGACACGATAAAGTATGACAAAGTTTATTGGTATGGCGAATAACAGAGCAAATGTAAAAATTCGATCATATCGAACATCTGCATTGCAATAGAAAAAGCGTTACCTATCGAATTAAAAGGTAACGCTTTTTTTATGCCCTGTTTAACCTGCTAAGCTTTTTGACAAAGAAAACGGAAATAAGAAGCACAAGCGGAAATACACAGCCTGCAAACATACCCTTTTGCATATTATCTCCTGCATTTTGGGAAATATTGCCCACAACTGCAGGTCCGAGTGCACCGCCCATATCTCCTGCCATTGCCAGAAGTGCAAACATGGCCGTACCGCCCGATGGTATCCTTGCCGAACAGATGCTTATAGTTCCGGGGCCACATTATTCCTACCGAAAAACCGCACACTATGCAGCCGACAAGTCCCAGCAGAGGTATCTCCGCCAAAGATGCTGTAATATAGCAAGCAAAACAAAGAGCCCCCGAACCGATCATAAATTTCATAAGATCGATTTTTTCACCATATTTTCCATACAATGACCGGCTTATACCCATTGTAACGGCGAACATACACGGACCTGCAATATCTCCCATTGATTTGGAAAGACCCAGTGCAGATTCTGTAAACGCAGATGCCCGCTGTGCCATCGAAAGTTCCGATGCACCTGCACATACCATAAGCAGAATGGAGAGCCAAAACAGCGGCACTTTAAGCAGACTGCCAATACTCATTCCCTTGCCGTCCTCTGTCGGATGCTCGATCGGACATACTGCAAAATTGAATACATTACACAGTGGAATAACTGCCCAGATGCAGGAAAGCCATTTCCAGTTCTCTATCCCGAACAGTGCAAAGAACAGGGTTGAGAGAAGTATTACTGCGACCGACCCCCAGCAGTAGAAAGAGTGGAGCAGACTCATTGCCGCCTCCTTATGCTCGAAAGGACAAGCCTCAACTATAGGACTTACAAGCACTTCCGTAAGACCGCTGCCTATGGCATAAAGTACTGTACTGATTATTATTCCTGCAAACGGATCGGGTATGACCTGCGGAAGAAAAGCAAGTCCGATAAGTCCGACCGCCGAAAGCAGCTGCGAACCAACAACACAATTTCTGTAGCCTATAGTATCTGCAAAACGTGCACACAAAATATCAACAATAAGCTGTGTAGTAAAAAACACAGATGAGATAAGTGCTATTTTTTCTAAAGAAATATTGTAATTATTATGAAAAGTAAGAAACAGCAGCGGTGCAAAATTTGCAGCTATTGCCTGTGTAACAAATCCCAAGTAACAGGCTATCAGCGTTTTTTTGTAATTCATATTTACGTTCCTTTCATTTTATGAATAATAGCAGTATAAGGTAATTCTATTGTTTTCACACAGACTTTTTACTTTATTGCAGTATTATAGTTTATATATTATGTAAACAGCTTCTCCGCCGATATTTTGACGGAGAAACTGTTTCTTAATTAAGTGATATCTTTTATGTAATAACCAATCGTTAAATCACCCAATTTTCTTAAATACAGGCATAACATCAAGAGGTGCGGGAACGGTGACGGTCTGACCGCCGCTGCATATCTTCTTGTCGGAGATGCTCTCCCACTGACCCTTTGGCAGATATACACTGCGCTCTCTTGCGCC
>CALANW010000173.1 GCA_937926145.1 uncultured Ruminococcus sp.
GAAGCTTAGCTTTAAAGATGTTTTGTATTATCATGAAGATGTTTCTGAATTAAAGTTAAAATACAATACAATGACAAATTATAGTATTGCTGTTGATGAGCTCGAAAAAATCAAAGAAATTATGAAATATTGTATGAAAGGATTGATATGGTATTACGAAAAAGAAACACGGCTTATAATTCAATTAATCGGCGATGCCAAAAAGCTTATTAATGATAATCCAGAAAAGCATTATAAGGTTGTGTTGGATTTTAATGACAATATCAAAAAAAGAATAAAAATAGATTTGGCACCAGAAGTAACAGATATTAACGAGATACTTAAATACGAGGCGATTAAAGATAAATTAGTCGAATCTTCAAATGTTCAATTTAGTACATATAAAGGTGAAATAAAGATGAAAATTTGGGATAATTGTAGTTACAAAAATAAGTAATGATATAAAAAATCTCGATTTAAGTCGGAAAGCGATTGAAAGAGGTAAAAACTATGGCAATGTTTAAATGTAAAATGTGCGGGGGTAATCTTGAAGTTGTATCAATGATGAATATGAATATTTTTACGATAGGGCAATAGAAAAAATTGATGAGCTGGTTAGGAAGCCTGTATTGGCACCCTAAATGGATCGTTATTTTTATCAATGTTAACTACAAAGGAGAAAATTATGTCACAATTCGTAATCACCTGCCCCTCATGCGGCAGTTATGCAACAGCAAAAACAGGAATATTCGGAACTCAGCTTTTCGGTACAAAAACCATTGAATGTTCCTGTGGATACAAGATAAATGTCAACACCGATAAGATGACCTCACGTGAGTGTCCCCACTGTGGCAACAGTGTTATTTTTGACCAGAGCAAGGGCGAAAATGCAGTCTGCCCAGTATGCCACGAGAAAATAAACACACAGGCAAACCTTGCGGCACTTGTGCAGTTCAGCTGTCCTTCCTGCTCCTGCAAGCTTTCAGCAGACAAGAATGCAAATACATACACCTGCCCTCTCTGCAACACTGTAATTGATGTTCAGAACCAGGTTGCAAAGGAAGCTGTAAAGAAACAAGGACTTGCAAGCGTCATCAAGTTTGAGGGCAATGCGGATACACTTGTATGGAAACACCCTATCGAGGACTTTAATCTTGGTTCGCAGCTTATCGTGCATGAGTCACAGGAGGCAATATTCTTCCGTGACGGTCAGGCACTGGATCTTTTTGGTGCCGGACGATACACTCTTGCAACGCAGAATCTCCCTCTCCTTGAGGAGCTTTACAAGCTCCCTACAAATGTTGACACGCCTTTCCATTCGGAAGTATATTTCATAAATATGGTTCCTATGATGGCAATGAAGTGGGGCACAGCGGATAAGATAAATATCATTGATCCAACATCACAGGCTCCCATTGCTATCGGTGCAAGAGGCATGTTCAACGTTACCGTTTCCAACTCACGAAAGCTCCTTATGAAGCTTGTGGGTACAACTTCGGGTCTTAACAGAAATGACCTTTCAGGTGACGGTCAGAGCTATATAAAACAGTATTTCCGCTCTATAATCCAAGTGGGTGTATCTACAAACCTTGCACAGATAATTACAAGTGAAAAGACCGATATCCTGCAAATAGACCAGGAAAAAATGCGTCTTTCCGAAGCTATGAAGAATGCAATGGCTCCTTATTTTGAGAATTACGGTCTGAAGATCACCGAATTTCTCATTGAAGGGATTATTCTTCCTCAGCAGGGCGAACTTGGCTATGACGTTGTACAGACGCTTATCAGGCTGCGTCAGACAAATCTGAAGAAGTCTGTCATTGCTACGGAAACAGATATAAAGCTTTCCGAGATGGATGCTGAAAAGACTATAAATATCCGTACAGAGGAAAATGCTGTAGAAGTTGAAGCTGCACGCAGACAGACTGTTGCAGCTCAGGGGCAGACTGATGTTCTCAGAACTCAGATAGAGGGTCAGAAAGAGATCGCCAAGGCACAGGCAGAGGTTGCTGCGGAAAAGATGCGTATGGAGCTGGATCTTGAAAGAAAGCAGCGTCAGGCAGAGATCGAAGCTAATGAGATGCGTATGAAGGGTTATAATCAGAAAGATGTGCTGAATGCCGGTGTAATGACTGCGTTCGCAGAGAATCAGCCTGTCGTAGGCAGCGGTATGATGGGTATGGCAGGCGAAGCTATGCAGATGGGTGCAGGAATGGCTACAATGGGAGCAGCTATGGGTATGGCTACCAATATGATGGGCACAGGTGCACATATCGGCAAAGAAATCGGAAATTCGATGACAGATGCTATGAACGGTGTTATGAGCAATGGCTCAAATAATGCTGACACATGGGACTGTTCCTGCGGTGCAAAGAATATCACATCAAAATTCTGTCCCGAGTGCGGCGGCAAGAAGCCTGAGCCTGTTAGGGAAGAAATATGGGATTGTCCTGCCTGTGGTGCAAAGAGTATTACGTCTAAATTCTGCCCTGAATGCGGCGGCAAAAAGCCTGAGGCTCCTAAGCCGTGGAACTGCTCCTGTGGTGCTACGGGTATAACAAGCAAGTTTTGTACGGAATGCGGTGCAAAGAAGCCTGCAGAGCCGACCACATGGGATTGTGCCTGCGGTGCAAAGGGAATAACAAGTAAGTTCTGCCCTGAGTGCGGACAGCCTAAGGCATAATGGAGGAATATGATATGAACAAGAAGAATATTTCGATGATTACAGTATTTGCCATTGCACTTGTGATCGTTACAGTGATATATTTTGCAGTGCCTTTTCCAAGACTTTCTGCCAGCGTTATTGCATACGTTTTTTCTGTCATTTCAGTCATTGCGGGATATTTCATCACAGATTTTGCTTTCAAAAAGGGGAGTGATGTAAAGTCAAAAGTATATGGATTTCCTGTCTTCAGAGTAGGATATATCTATATGGCGGCACAGATCATTTTCACACTTATCATTGCTGCCGCTGAATTCGCTAAACCTCTTCCTAACTGGATATCTGTGCTTATATCTGTAATAATTCTGTGCCTTGCGGCAATAGGTGTTATTGCAACTGACAATGCCAGAGACATTATTACAGCCCAGGAAGAAGTATTCAGCGAACAGACAAGAAAGGTAAAGTTTTTTAAGCTTGATATTGATTCGGTGATTGACAAGTGCAAGGATGCTGAATTAAAAAAGAAACTTGAAAAATTTGTAGAAGAGCTTAAATACAGTGATCCTGTGTCATCCGATGAGCTTGAAAGCATTGAAAAGAAAATTGCTGACGGTATTGGCAACCTTTCTGAGCTTGTTAACAAGGACAATGCTGCGGCAAATGATAAGCTTGAAGAGCTTACCATTCTCCTTTCCGATAGAAACAGAAGATGCAAAGCTTTAAAGAAATGAGGGAAAATATTATGTCAATTACTTTCAAATGCAAAATGTGCGGTGGTGATCTTGATATTACAGGAGGCAGCACTACCTGTGAATGCGAATACTGTGGAACTATTCAGACAGTTCCAAGTGCAGATAATGAAAAGAAAATGAATCTGTTCAATCGTGCAAACAGACTTCGCTTTGCAAGCGAATTTGACAAAGCGGCAGGTGTGTACGAAAATATAGTATCTGAATTTCCTGAGGAGGCAGAGGCATACTGGGGTCTGTGTCTGTGCAAATACGGTATTGAGTATGTTGATGATCCCGCAACAGGAAAAAAGATCCCTACCTGTCACAGAACTTCATTTGAAAGCATTTTTAATAACAGCAACTTTGAAATGGCGCTTGAATATGCCGACCTTGCGGCACAGCGTGTTTATCGTGAAGAAGCAAAGGAGATAGACAGACTGCAAAAGTCTATTCTTGACATTGCCAAAAACGAGTCGCCTTATGATATCTTCATCTGTTACAAAGAAACTGATGAGGACGGTCAGCGAACAAAGGATAGTGTTATGGCACAGGATATCTATGATGCCCTTACTGCCAAGGGATACAAGGTGTTCTTTGCACGTATTACCCTTGAAGACAAGCTGGGACAGGAATACGAGCCTTATATATTCGCTGCTCTTACAAGTGCAAAGGTAATGCTTGCTATTGGTACAGATTACGAATACTTCAATGCTGTGTGGGTAAAAAATGAGTGGTCAAGATTTCTTGATATGATGAAATCTGACAAGAGCAAGAAACTCATTCCTTGTTACGCAGATATTGATGCTTATGATATGCCCCAGGAATTCAAAAATCTGCAGGGACAGGATATGGGTAAAGTTGGATTTATTCAGGATCTTGTTAGGGGTATTGGGAAGATAGTACCAAAGGAAAATGCTGAGTCTGCGTCTACTGATGTTCAGCAGATGGCTTCAGGTTCTGCAAATCCTACTGTTGCTTCTCTTCTGAAACGTGCGTTTATGTTTGTAGATGATGAAGATTGGGATCATGCAAATGAATATGCCGAAAAGGTTCTTGATGTTGACCCTGAATGCGGAGATGCATATGTTGTCAAATTCATGGCTGAATGCAGGAAAAAAAGCTTTGAAGTTCCGTTTACTCTTCCGAAGGAATTAACTGAATATAAGAATTATTCAAAAGTAATGAAATATGCTGATCAGGGTATTCGTGATCTGATCATTGCAAATTTTTCAGGTAAATTTGAGATCAAAAACGGTATCCTGAAAAAAATTTACAATACTCCATCTGATACCTGTATATATATTCCGGAAAATGTTACGGAGATTGGGAAATTTGTGTTTGAAAATCCGAAAAATGTAAAAGAAATCTTTATTCCTGAAGGTGTCACAAGGATCAGCGATTGGGCATTTTTCTCTTGCCAAAGTCTGACTTCAATTACAATCCCTGACAGTGTAACAAGCATTGGTAAAAGTGCTTTTTCATCTTGCAAAAGTCTGACTTCAATTACAATCCCCAACAGCGTAACAAGTATTGGTGAAGAGACATTTAGACGTTGCCAAAGTCTGACTTCAATTACAATCCCCGACAGCGTAACAAGCATTGGTGAAAGGGCTTTTTCATGTTGCCGAAGTCTGACTTCAATTATAATCCCCGACAGCGTCACAAGCATTGGCAATGAGGCATTTAGTTGGTGCGAAAGTCTGACTTCAATTATAATTCCCGACAGCGTAACAAGTATTGG
>CALANW010000174.1 GCA_937926145.1 uncultured Ruminococcus sp.
CGTTTATTATAATATGTTTTCACAAAAATTGCAATACTTTAATGTGAACAGGCTCAAATAAATATCAGTATTCAGATGATGAGATTAATACAATCCTGAAGCATTGCTATCCTGAAATATCTGCGTACATGACTCCATACGAGTTTACGAGAATGAATACGCAGATCCCGGCTGCTGATCCCGATATTTATGGCGATTTAACTTCTTATTTCAATAAATATAAGTATCAGAAGCTTTCAAACAAAATATCTGATGACTTTATGGCTCTTGTTAATCAATATGCGATAAGCAGACCATATAATAAGCTTTTGCCACGCACTGCAATAATGAATAGCATTGACAAGACAGATGCTCAGTTACATTTCTTTGATGCTCTTGGTATTGAATATCTATCTTACATTACAAGCAAATGTGAAAAATACGGACTGCAAGCTGATGTTCATGTTGGACATTGTGAATTGCCGTCAATTACAAAGAACAATATTGAATTTAAAAAATATTTCAAGATTGATGTTGATTCTGACGGAAATGAAAAAATACCGGGTACCAAAGATTTAGATGAACTGAAACATCATAGTAAACTTGTCGATTACACCAAATGTAAAGAACCTATTCATTTGTTTATGGAGCTTGAAATCATTGATAGAGAACTGAAGAATATTAAATCAATGATTATAAATGGTGAATATAGCAAGTTTATCATGGTTGCTGATCATGGAGCAAGCAGATTGGCAGTAATCCATCAGTCGGAGAGCAGCCTTTTTCAACTGGAAAACCAGGGTGAACATAGCGGAAGATGCTGTGAAACATCTGAATCACCGAATATTCCTGAAGCAGCCTACGAAAATGGTTATGCTGTACTTGCGAATTATGATAGGTTTAAGGGCAGTAGGGCAGCAAATGTTGAGGTGCATGGAGGTGCTTCTCTTGAGGAAACGCTCGTTCCGATAATTGAGATAACCAAGAAACCTGAAAATGCTGAGTATTATTTCACAGATAATGTTGTTGAATTCAGAAATAAGGAAATTGTGTCTGTTGTGCTGTATTCAAATATGAAAATCAGTTCTCCAAAACTGGTGATTACAAGTCCAAGCATGTTAAAAGATACAGTTAGCCTCGGTAATCAGACGGTTGATGGTCATAATTATAAATTCGATTTTCCTGAAATTCGCCGAACAACAGAATGTATATGTGATTTGTACGATGGTAATAAACCGTTGATCAAAAATATCAGTTTTGTTGCGAAGAGAACCTCGGCTTCCACAAAAGACTTTTTCTAAAATGCAATGGAGGACGCATGATGGAGAACAAATATCAAAGCGAAGAATTTATCAACAGGCTGAAGGATGCCTTTGATGAAATGGTTGTTTATAAGGACTTGGAGAAAAGCAATTTTATTTCTTCATTCAAGCTCCCATCATTTATGAGAGATTATGTAATAAAGCGCTTTCAGGATGATGATGGCGAAATTGATGCGGATAGTGCCACTGAGTTCATTAAAACAAATATTCCTAAAAAAGATGAATGGAAAACAATTCTCAATAGGGTTGTAAATTTCCATGAAACCGTAAAGTTCTTAGGAAAAATATCTGTAAACATAGATATTAAAACTCAAAACGTCACTTTTAGATTACCCGATTTTGGCTTGGATTATAAGGATACAATCATTACAAAAGATGTATGGTACGAGTGTTGTGATGAACTTTTGAAGTCCGAAGAAAACTGGGGTATTCTTGAACTCGGTTATTATATTCCTGAAGATGAAAAAGAAAAATGCAAGGTTAAACTTGTTAGTTATCAGGACTTTACCCCCTATGATGTTGATCTTGAGGACTATAAGTTATCAAGAGAGGACTTTTCGCTCACCGAATGGGTAGATATCCTATTATCTGCAGCAGATTATAATCCTGCCGGATATGAAAGCATGGAGCAGAAACTGTTTATGCTTCAAAGATTTCTCCCTTTTGTTGAGAAAAGAGTTAATCTAATGGAGTTAGCACCTCCGGGTACTGGTAAATCGTATCTATTTGGACAGATAAGCAGGCATGGTTGGCTTGTTTCAGGAAAAGTAACACGCTCAAAACTGATATATGACATGTCCACAAAAAAAGATGGCGTTGTCGCATATAGAGATTTCGTTGCGCTTGACGAGATTAGAGAAGCAGAATACATGAAGGATCCAGAGATACAGTCGGCACTTCAGGCAATAATGGAGAACGGAAAATATCGTGCTCCGGATAATCATGAGGTAAATGTTGATGCAGGCATAGTATTTCTCGGTAATATATCTTCGGATAGACAGAATGAGTATTTGAATATGTGTACTGAACTTCCTAAGCCATTCCATCAGCCGCAATTTCTTGATCGAATTCATGGATTTATCAAGGGTTGGGAATTACCAAGAATGAAAGATGACATGAAGGCTCATGGTTGGGCATTGAATAGTGAATACTTTGCGACTATTCTTCATGAGTTGAGGGACGATGCTTCTTACAGAGTTATTGTTGATCAGCTTATTATTACCCCTCCCGGATCTGATACAAGAGATACTGAGGCAGTTAAGAGAATGTGTACAGCATTTATGAAGCTGCTGTTTCCTAATGTTCGCAAGCCCTCTGATATATCAAAAATGGATTTTCGTCGGTATTGCTTAGATCCTGCCATAGAGATGAGAGCAATTATTCGGATCCAGATGGGATTTGCAGATGAAAAACAACAGGGACATTCAGTTCCTGAATTTGATGTTGAGGATATTACTGGATGAAAAAGAAATGTATAACTGCATCTTGTATTTCGTGTGGTAAGAATCAGTTATCGAAAGATGAGATAGGAATCAACAAAAAGCTCATTAATGAGAATGTTGAAAATTTTTATTGCCTTGATTGTTTAGCAAATTATCTTGAAGTATCAACTCAGGATATTCTTGATAAAATAGAGGAATTCAAAGAAGAAGGTTGTAAGCTGTTCGATTGACAGTGATGTGCAACAAATCTATAGAAGGCTGTGATGGAATGAATGTAATATATGCAGATAATGCTGCAACAACAAAACTGGATATGGATGCTTTTGAAGCAATGAAACCTTTTTTGTTAGAGGATTACAGTAATCCGTCGCAGCCATATTCTTTTTCCAGAAAATCAAAGAATGCTATAAAAAGTGCAAGAGAAGTTATTGCCAACTGTATTAATGCAGAGCCGGAGGAGATATATTTTACATCCGGAGGAAGTGAAAGCGATAACTGGTCAATTAAGGGTACATGCTTCAATTGTTTTGAAAAAAAAGCGGTAATTACATCTGCAATTGAACATCATGCCATACTGAATGCTTGTGCTGCAGTAGAAAAGCTCGAATATCCTGTTGTTTATCTTGGCTGCGATAGAAATGGAGTGGTTACTCCAGATAGCTTGAAGAAAATCATTTATTCACCGGCTTTGGTGTCGGTAATGATGGCAAATAACGAGATAGGCACTATTCAACCAATAAAAGAATTAGCTGAGATCGCACATGAACACGGTTCACTATTCCATACTGATGCTGTTCAAGCTGTTGGACATATTTCAATTGATGCTAAAGCATTAGGAATTGATATGCTTTCTGCTTCTGCTCACAAGTTTAATGGCCCCAAAGGTATAGGATTCCTGTATATAAAAAATACTACAAGGGTATCTCAGCTAATAAATGGCGGTTCACAAGAAAAATCTATGCGTGCAGGCACAGAAAATGTTGCTGGAATAGTTGGTATGGCTGTTGCACTTCAAAAGAACGTACAGCGACTTGAGGAATATAAATCCAAGATGAAATCATTGACTGGTATAGTATATTCATTTCTTGATCAAGCAAATATTGATTATAAAAAAAATGGTGATTTAAATAATAAGATTCCCGGAAATATCAATATCTCCATAAAAAATGTATCCGGTGAGTCATTACTTCACCTTATGGATCTGAAGAAAATATGCATATCAACAGGTTCAGCGTGTGACAGTGTAAATACACAGATTTCTCATGTTATTTCCGCTATTGATGTTCCTGAAGAATATCAGAAAGGAACTATCCGCATAAGTTTCGGATGGGAAAACACAGAGGATGAAGCGATAGCAATAGCGAATGGACTTATTAAGTCTATTCGGCAGATAAATCCGTAAATCATTTTAGGGAGCACTATGTTAGTAATCTACGCCGAGAAAAGCAGTCTTGCAAAAACAATAGCCTCTGTGCTGGGAGCAGGTCAGAGAATACCCATGCAGGGTGAACCCACTGTGGGATATTATCAGTTCAAATTCAACGGGGAAGATGCCGTGCTTTGTCACGGCGTCGGTCATTTAATGTCGCTTGTTCCTGCCGCAAGCTATGACGAAAAATATAAAAATTGGGATCTGAATGTGTTCCCGTGCATACCCGAAAAATTCAGAATTGCCCCTAAAAAGAAAACTATCGCTTGCTCACGTCTTGTAAAAGACTTCTTTCAAAAAGCAGACTGGTGCATAAATGCAGCCGACCCCGACCGTGAGGGTGAACTCATATTTTCATACGTTTATCAGGCGTGCGGCTGCAAGGCTCCCTACAAGCGTGTGTGGATAGAGGACCTTACCGACGAAAAGATAACGAAAGCGTTCAGCAACCTTATCGAACCGAAGCAGTCCATATCTGCACAAAATCCCGGTTCTCCCTACGATTTGCAGATGGCAGGACGTGCAAGAGATATTGCCGACTGGCTTATCGGAAACAATCTGACCGTTGCGGCGACAAAGCGTTTCGGCGGATACAAGGAACTACTATCTGTAGGACGTGTTCAGACACCAACGCTTGCACTTGTGGTTGAACGTGAAAAAGCTATACTCAACCACAGCAAAACAAAATTCTGGCGTCTGAACGGTACATTTACCACAGCAAACAACGAAACCTTTGAAGCCGAATACATAGAAGGCAAGATAGCTAACAGCGAGGAAGCTGAAAAGAAACTTTCCGACTGCGGCAATGCTGACGGAATCGTTGCAGAGGTGAACACCAAGCATAAAAGCGAAAATGCACCGCTTTTGTATAATGCAACACAGCTTCAGATCGCTGCAAACAAGAAATTCAGCTGGAATGCGGACAAGACCACAAAGGTCATGCAGGATTTGTATGAGCACAAGCTTATGACATATCCCCGTACTTCCTCCGAACATCTTACGGAAGCCATGATGCCCGAAGTTGCCACAACTATCGGAAAGCTCCTCAATATGCCCGAATACTCAAAATATGCTCTTCCAAGGGACAAATGGCAGAAATTCTCCAAACGTCATTTCGATGATAAGAAGGTAGGTTCTCACCCTGCAATAATCCCGACGGTCAATGTGCCGAAAGATTTCTTATGCTCACCCTTGTGAAATACTCCGCCTTCGGGGTCTGTGGCAGATTCATTAACTATCTTCTTTTTTGGTGGTTTAGGTCCGTCAAAAGGCTTCTTGCTATGTTCTTCTCGGTCTTCGTTTATTTCGTCCATAAGCTGTTCTTCATATATCTTTGCAGCTTTGTATATTTCTCTTTTTACAATCTTTTTGATATTTGCATTAGCTTTGATATGTGTATCATCAACAAATACTGTCTCGGGTGAAAGAAGTCTGCACTGTTTATCTCGTTAAGTATCCATATTTTTCCGACTGTTTCAGGGGTGTATCGGTGTTTAAAGTTGTAGCTGAGGGAAGAAAATGTGGTGTTTCTTCGTTGAGAAGATATCCGATAAACCAACGGTAATCGACATTCATACGTACTTCTTCAGCAGTCTTTCTGAGAGATGGTATACCTAAGATGTTCTGTAGCAAAGTCATTTTGAAAAGCACAATAGGGTCTATGCTTGGTCTGCCGATGTCGGGGCAGTATATGTCTTCCACAAAGTTATATATTTTGTTGGAATCAACTGCTATATCTATCTTTCGCAGAAGATGATCTTCCAGAACTAATGCTTCTATATTTACAAATTCAAGCTGACCTCTTTCGTTCCTTTCCCTTTTCAGCATTTTTATCACCCCTTATATTATACCACTTCTTACGAAAAAAGCCACCATTTCAGGTGACTTTTTTGACAGACTGAGCCCTACAGAGTTTAAATTCTGTAGGGCTTTGTTTTGTCCAAAAGTTATTTTATACCGTTATTTTATCAATTGATCCCGCAGAGTGAATTCCATTCTGCGGGATCTTGACTTATGTATAAATATAGCTGTTCATTTTATAATAAACACTCTGCTTGTTCCATTATTCTATGAAATAAAAAAATGTGTTTTTATGCTGTCCGATGCAATACAGCGTCTATCCCAAGCTTCAATTTTGCATACACGAAATTCAGGGCGAGTAAAGCCGCAATTAACCGTATTTCACGCCTTTTTACTTAGTAACCTTGCTGAAATATCCGTTGATATCGTTGATGATCTCATGCTCACCGTCACGACCCTCTTTAACAAAGGTAAAGACGGGCCAAGCGTGGAACATATTCGGCACGATCTTTATTGTATAATCCTTTACTCCGCTGCGCTTGAATGACTTTTCATAGTCGGGCGCAAGACCTGCAAAAACTTCATCTCCCGCAAAATACATAATTGTCTTGGGGAAGCCCGTATAATCGTCATCGTGCGGCTTGCTGAGGATATATTCGGGGAGAACGCCGTTGGGGTCGTAGTATTTTACCATTGTATCGAGCATATCCCAGTGGAGCATTATATCCTTGGAGTCAAGCTCGTGCATACGCTGTTTGGACTCTTCGCTGATGATAAGTCCCGAACACGATACGGGTATCATCAGCCCTGGCATAGGCACATCATTGTGCTTTTGGATAATATGCCGTCCTGCGCGGAGCAGAAGATCTGCGCCTGCCGAGAAGCCGAGCCATACGATATTCTGTGCAGGAAAGCGCTCGAGCATTTTTTTATGCATCTGTACCGTAAATTCAGCTTCGTCCAAAAGCGTATAGTCGGGCGCAAGCGGATATAACGGTATCCATAATTCCGCACCCGTTTTTTCAATGTAATTTTTCATAGAGCCCTTGAACGGGAGCTGCCAGCGGCGCGAACCTCCGCCCGGAAAATAAACGACTGCTTTTTTCGGACTGCTGCCGACCTTTTTTCCGATGATGATATGGAAGCCGTTGAGCTGTTCGTCGCGGAATTAAATGCCCTTGATCTTCGGAAGCTCAAATTTGAACTTGCTCTGGATATCATAAGATGCCTGCTTGAATTCCTCATAGCTCTCCTCCTGATGAAGAGAACTGCCCTTGACTTTTTTACGAACGATAGGCTTTATTACGCTGTACAAAAAACTCATTCCCAATACTCCTTTTAACAATTACCGATAGTATCATCTTTCCGCAGATGATACGGTATTTTTATGTGTTTCACACAATATAGTTATCATACGCTAACTATATTAGCACAATCTAACGCAATTGTCAAGTTTGTTGGAAAATTTTGAGCAATAAAAGAAAATATAAACAGCTTCGTCCAAAGGTGTATTTCCTTGCGAACGAAGCTGCTTTCGTATAGTCTTATGCGAAATGTTTATCCCTGATGTGCGTGGTATTTTCTGACCTTGTGTTCATCATCGAGAACGGTCTCACGAGCCTTTGTGCCAGTGACCTTTTCGTATGACTTTTCCGCCTCGATAACGCGTTCGATCCAAAGCTTCTTGTACGGACCGTAATCGCGGCAGCCTTTCGGAACGCTGATAGGCTCGCCGAATACGATTCGGTTTTCCTTACCCTCGACCGCCTGCTCCAGAAAAGCGGGCAAAACGGGGATCCCCAAGCTTTTTGCAAGCCAGAAAGTGCCCTCTTCAATGTTCTCGGGAACGTCCTTGTTTATATCATAGATAGTTCCCTGCGCGAAGATGAGAAAATGCCTCGGCTTTTCTCCCTCCTGAAACCACTTTTTAGCCTTTTTGAGCGTTTCAACAGCACCGAAAGAAGTCGTGCGGTTAACGGGCATGACCTTTTCAAGCTCCATTACGGGCAGAATTTCCGTTGGGATAGATACGCCGTTGAAGCAGTTTTCCTTCGCAAAAACAAAAAGCTGGGGATAGCCTTTGAGTACATCGTGCATAACTTCATAATAAAAGCTTATCAGCAGCGGTGCGTCCGAATCGGTGAGATGATTCGTCGCGATTATGTAAGAGTTCCGGCAGAAATCCTCGGGAAGATTGTACCATTTGAAGTGATAAAGCTCCAAAAGCTGTTTTTTTATTTCAATGTCCTTTGCCATGAGCTTTTCTCTGTCATTTGCGATCGCCGAAATGCTTTTTATATTTTCCTCTGTAAATAATGAGCTTGCACTGAATAAATGCATAATAATTCTCCTTTGATCTTTTTTTCATCGGAAAGCGCTGCGAACATCAACGCAAAATTCCGACTTTTCGGGCAGATAGACCCGACTTTTTATTATATTATAGCATATTTTTATATCTAAATCAACAAAAACAAATAAAGTGCGGCTTTTTGCTCACAAAAAATCGCTCGAAACCAAGCGATTTAACCGAAATATCTGTCCTTTTATTTTAGCACATTATTAAAGCATTTTCAAGATAAAAGAGGAAAAAAACGCCGTATGTGCCGTTCAGCTTTCAAAATAAAAATTTCCACAAAGCTCCGAGCTTCAGCTCATCCTTAACGGGAATAAAAAACAGCGGCAGACAATGCAGTATAACCGCAAGGTCTGCCGCTGTGAACTTTACGCATCAGGAACTGCATTCGGGGATATCGTCAGCCTTGATACGGTTATCTCGTCTTATACTAAAAGTCATTCTCTATCAAAAAAACGCCCGTGTTATCAGCAGTTGTACGGAACACGCAAAAGCTCCGCTATGCTCACCGCATCCTCCTGACGTGCATTTTCGATAAATGAGCCGATGGTTCTGATAGGTCCCCACGGCAAGCCCCACCAGCCGCCGAACAGGGATATCAAAAATGCAATTACCGAGGTGGCGCAGATACTGTCGGCAAGCGCCAAGCAGGTCGATCTTGTGAATGTCATTATGCCGACCGACACGCAGTATCTGTATCTGACGAGTCTTGTTTCCCTTGTATAAACCGTTCCGTTAAATTCACAGGCTTCTCCGTTGAACAGTCTGTCGGCATTTTCATTCAGAAAAGCTTCAAGATCATCGTCAAGCTTCTTCACTGTCAATGCCATTATCAATGCCCCTATGTATGCCGCTAATATTAATGCAAATATCAATATTATCATATAAATTCCCCTTTTCCGCCGAACGCTATCCCCATTTGCCAGAGCTGTTTTCCCAATTATATCATATATTTAAGGAAAAATCAACAAAATTTGAGAAATTATGATAAAGAATATCCATTTTCACCAATATAGTCCAAAATAGTAACTCTAAATCGTTATATCGTCTCTTCAAGCCTCTCTGCCGCACGGTTACGGTATTCCCTCGGGCTTATTCCGTAAACCTCGCGGAAAAGCTTGCCGAAGTAGCTTATATGCCCGAAGCCGCAGGACAGGCAAACCTCCGTGACGGGCATATCCGATGCCGTGAGCAGCTCCAGCGCCTTTTTCAGCCGATATTCGTTGAGAAATTCTATCGGCTTTTTCTCTATCATCGAGCGGAAGCAACGAAAGCACTCGCTTTTGCTGATGTTGGCGGCGTTCGCAATGTCCTCGACGGAAATTTCATTCTGATAGTTTTCATAGATAAAGGAAAGCATCTTTTTGAGCCGCTTTTCGCCCGTCATTGTCCGCCTGTCAAGGGGAGTGGGCTTTGTTTCGCCGACATTTTCGGCAAGGCTGCACCACATTTCGGACATAATATCACGGCAGCGAAGCTCATAGCCGAAGCTTGGCTTCTCGGAAATTTCGCAGACTTTGCAAACGGCATCTATCATTGCTTTCTGCCACTCGTTTTCGGGCGAAAGCTTCACACAGCGCAGAGCTTTATTTCCCGTTATCGGCAGGATATATTTTCGGAAAATGAGATTTTCGCCGCAGTCGCCGATTAGATCGGGCAGGAAGCATATCGTTGCCAGAACGGGATATTTGTCGCCGTCGGGGAGCGCCGACTGCTTGTGCATAACGTTTGCATTGATGAAAATGCCTTCGCCTGTTTTGAGTTTATAGCTTGTATTGCTGATAAAAATTTCAACCTCGCCGTCAAGAACGACCGTTACCTCTATCTCGGGGTGCCAGTGCCAGTTGATGAGATGCTCTGGACACCATTGAAAATAGTTGATGTAAGCCTGCATAGGGTATTCGGGCGTTCCGTGGACAGCCGCTTCTCGGAAATCGTTTATTCCCGCAATAGTTGGATTTTCCATTTTGTTTTCACCTTTTGGCATTATCGTTATAGTTTTGGAAAGTATTTTGATAGAATTCTTGCTTTAATGCTGTTATTATTATAATCAGAAAAAACGGAAATGTCAATCACTGTTTTGAGAGGAGCATTTTTTATGAGATTTATTCAGAACGAAAACAAGCTTATCGCAAAGAACGGAAACGAAACCTTGCTCATCGAACCTTGGGGCAAGGATTCACTCCGCGTCCGTGCAACGCAGAATCCCGACTTTTCGGGCGAGCTTCACGCTTTGAGCGAAGCTGTCGGCACTGCCGATATCAAGATCGAGGACAACATCGCAGCTATCACCAACGGCGATATCAGTGCCGAGGTAAATTTTGCAGGCGTTCTCAGCTTCTTCCGCAAGGGAAAGCTTATCCTCCGTGAGTATTACCGCAGCTACGGCGGCACTATAAGCAAGGAGAGCCGCTGCCTTAAAATTGTCGGAAGAGAGATGAAAGGTCTTGCGGGCAATGACTGGCGAATGACCGTCCGCTTCGAGAGCAACGACGGCGAAAAGCTGTTCGGTATGGGTCAGTATCAGCAGCCTTACCTCGACCTTAAAGGCTGTACGCTTGAGCTTGCACAGAGAAATTCGCAGGTAACTATCCCGTTCGCAGTTTCGTCAATGGGTTACGGCTTCTTCTGGAACAACTCGTCCGTAGGTCAGGTAACTTTCGGCAAGAATATGACCGAGTGGCTCTCGCGCGACAGCGAGGAAGTCGATTACTGGATAACCGTCGGCGACACTCCTGCAAAGATAATCGAAAACTTCACCGAGCAGACGGGCAGAACTCCCGTTGTTTCCGAGGAGCTTCTCGGACTCTGGCAGTGCAAGCTTCGTTACCGCACACAGGACGAGGTTTTGGAAGTCGCAAGAAAATATCATGAACTCGGAATTCAGCTCAGCGCAATCGTTATCGACTTTTTCCACTGGCCTTATCAGGGTTCATGGTGCTTCGACACGAAATATTGGCCCGATGTAAAGGCAATGACGGACGAACTTCACTCAATGGGAATAAAGGTCATGGTCTCCGTATGGCCGAGCGTTGACAAGAAGTGCGAGAATTTCTGGGAGCTGAACGACCTCGGACTGCTCGAACGCACAGAGCGCGGTGCAGCGCAGACCTACGACTATCAGGGCGACTGCCTTACTATCGATATGTTCAACCCCGAAGCAAAAAAATACCTTTGGGAAAAGTGCAAGAAGAATTACGCCGACCTCGGCATCGACTATTTCTGGCTCGATAACGCAGAACCCGACTATGCAGTTTATGACTACGAGAATTTCCGTTTCTACAACGGCCCTGCATTAAAGGTCGGAAACGAATTTCCGAAGCATTACGCAAAGGCTTTCTATGACGGAATGACCGAGCAGGGCAAGAGCGGCTTTATCAACCTTATCAGAAGCGCATGGGCAGGCTCGCAAAAGTACGGCACTCTCGTTTGGTCGGGAGATGTTCCGAGTACATTTGAAGCTTTCCGTGACCAGCTCTCCGCAGGTCTTAATATGGGCATCGCAGGAATCCCGCTCTGGACGACCGATATCGGCGGCTTTATGACGGACGATGTAAACGACCCCGAGTTCCGTGAGCTTCTCCTCCGCTGGTACGAATTCGCAGTTTTCACACCGTTCCTCCGTATGCACGGCGACCGCGGTCCTTACAATATCCCACCGCTCGATGACCGTGATTTCGGCGGCGGATACCTCAAAACTGGTCAGCCGAACGAGCTCTGGAGCTACGGCGATGAAGCATTCAAAATTATGCGCGATCAGCTCGGCGTTCGTGAAAAGCTCATTCCGTATATCCGCGAGCTTATCGAGGAATCAAGCAAAAACGGTGCACCGCTCATCAGAACGATGTTCTATGAATTCCCCGATGATGAAACAGCTTGGGAGCTTTCCGACCAGTATATGTTCGGCAGCCGCTATCTCGTTGCTCCGGTTATGGAGTACGGTCAGCGCAGCAGAAAGGTATATCTCCCAAAGGGCAAATGGCAGGCTCTCACGGGCGGAGATATCCTCGACGGCGGCGTGTGGGTAACAGCAGACGCACCGCTTGAATATACACCCGTATTTGTAAAGTGCGAATAATAATTGCAAAAAACGACCGTTTGGAATTGCTCCGAACGGTCGTTTCTATATAAATAATTACGTATTACGCATTACGCATTGTCCCTGCATTCTTTCTCTGTCTTTGAGATCATCACAAGCAGCAGATACATTTATTTTTTCTTTCGTTCGTTCAAAAACTTCTCCGCAGCTTCAAGCACGGGTCTGTCCTGCGGATAGTTCAGCGTTGACAAGGCTTCTTCGTATGGGAGAAGATAGGACGAGGTTATCTCTTCGGCCTGAAGCTTCACATCGGCATTATACTCCGAGAGAAAATAAACGGGGTTCTTGTGATGTCCCTCGCCGTTGGTGTAGCGGTATTCCATACGGAAGCCGTCAATAAGTTCGGCGTGAAGTCCCGTTTCTTCGCGAACCTCGCGAACGGCGGTCTGCTCCTCATTTTCGCCGAATTCAACGTGTCCCTTGGGGAAGCCGATGTGTCCGCTGTTGTTCGTGATAAGAAGATATTTTCGAACGCCGTCCTGCTCGGTGAACATCACCGCTCCGCAGGTTTTTTCGTACAAAGCGTCAATGGTCGAGGTGTGGAACTGCTCCTGAAAATCGACAGCCTTGCGGATATTGCACTCGTAGCAAAGGGGAGTGCCGAGCAGGTCATCGGGAACGCCGACCCATTTGTCCTCGTCATCGTCCGAGCGGAGAACGATCGCAACTATCGTAACGTTGATCTCATCAACGGGTTCATTCACGCCGAGGATATAAACGTCCTGCTCCTCGCCGTCACCTGCAAAAAGGTCGGGGACGAAGCCATAGTTCACGGGATAGATTATCTCGGGGTGCTTCGGGTGAATAGTGCCGATAGGGCGGTCGGTCTTTACCGTGAAGCTTTTTCCGAGAGCGGAAACATCGCCTTTCTGTACCTTGTTCATATCTCAATTCCTTTCCGTTTCAGCCATTCGTGCGTTGTATTTCTTCTGCCATGCTCCCGTTTTGTAGAAAAGGAACGAGAGAACCGTTCCGCAGAACCAGCTTATCGGCCAGCCTATCCAAACACCCGTTACTCCCCAGAATGACGAAAGCACAAACGCAAAAATAACTCGCAGGATAAGGTCTGTGAATGTCGAAGCCATAAAGTAACCCATACTTTCGCTTCCGCGCAGAATACCGTCGCAGATAAGCTTTACGCAGACAACGAAGTAGAAAGGGCATACTATGTACATAAAGTCAAGTCCCGTTTTTACCGCAAGCTCGGTAGCCTCGCTGTTCATAAACAGACCAAGGAAGAATTTTCCGAGCACCGTATAGCAGAAAACGAAAACCGCTGCGACCGCCAAAGCGAATATCATAGCCGCCTTGAACGCCGTCTTTACTCGGTCAAGCTTTCCCGCACCAAGGTTCTGCGCGGTGAAGCTCGAAATTCCGTTTCCGAGCGTTGTGAAGCTTGTTATAGCGAACGTGTTGAGCTTTATTGCGGCTGAATAGCCTGCGATAACGGACGAGCCGAAGCCGTTTATGACATACTGAACGAAAAGATTTCCTATGGAGATAAAACTCTGCTGTAAAATACTCGGAATTGCGACTGTGAGTATCTCTTTGAGTGCCGCACCGCTGAAAATCGCAGCTTTTTCCTCGGTTTTCATCGAGTCAACACGCTTTTTCAGCACGATTACGGAAAGTATGCAGGAAATACCCTGCGCGATGAACGTTGCCCAAGCTACGCCGCTAACGCCCCAGCTGAAAACAATGACGAAAAGCGCATCGAGCGCGATATTTCCGAGCGAGGATACTATTAAGAATATCAGCGGAGTTTTGCTGTCGCCAAGGCTGTTGAAAATACCTGTCGTGATGTTGTATATGTAGAGGAAAATAAATCCTGCCGTGTAGATACGCAGATAAAGATCGCCGTCCGCGAAAATATCATCGGGCGTGTTGACAAGCTGCATAAGCTGAGGGCTGAACAGTACGCCGAGCGCCGTAAGCACCGCCGAGAGCAGAAGTCCTCCGAGCATCGAGGTGGTTATGCAGGTTTTAGCGGTCTTGTAGTCGCTTGCGCCGAAATAACGGCTTATAACGACCGAGCAGCCGATCTGACTTCCGATAGCGACCGCCATAAAAATCATCGTGATAGGGTAGCTTGCGCCAATAGCGGCGAGTGCGCTTTCGCCTGCGAATTTGCCAGCGATAACGCTGTCGGCAATGTTGTAGAGCTGCTGAAAGATAACGCTTATGAAAAGCGGTATCGTGAAGCCTATCAGCACTTTTTTAGGCTCGCCGACGGTGAGGTCTTTGTTCTTCATAAAAACTTCCTTCCATTTTCATTTTTTTAATATATTTTCTTTCAAACTGAGAAAAGCAGACGCTTTTAAACGTCTGCTTTAAATGTTGTTAAAAATGTGTATCAAACCGAGTACGGATTAGGCTTGAACAAAAGCTTTATCGTGTCAACGAGCCAGCCGATGCCGAGCAGTCCGCCCGTGCAAAGATACAGTATGCCAAGACCTATTTTTCCCTCATAGAATTTGTGGATACCGAATTCGCCGAAGAAAAGGCAGAGGAAAAATGCAACCCACTTATTCTTTAAGCATGGGTTCTTTCCGCTGTATGCCGGAGCAGGTGCAACGTAGTTCACATTATTCACAACGGGAGTCGGAGCGGGTGCAGCCTGCTGAAGAAGCTCGACCTGCCTGCCGCAGTGCGTACATACGACAGCATCGAACGCTATTTTCTTTCCGCAGTATTTGCAGAATTTCGTTTTGCCACCGTAAACTTCGCCGCCGTAGCTGTCCATTTCGGCAGGAGCATCGGGAGCGACCTTTATATTCGGCGCGTCCTGCGGCATTGCCTGGGTGGTGTAGCTGATATTCGGGCGCTTGGGGTAAAGATTTTCCTGCGAATGTGATTGTTTATACATTTCGGCTGACTGAGAGCCCTCGGGGTAAAATTCGCCGTCATCTCCGTAAAAGCCGTTTGATTCGTTGTTCATTTTAATATGTGTCCTTTCCTTTATGTCTATAATAATAGTATATACAGTAAAAATAATTTATTTTTTATTGAAAAAGCCCTTGACAAAATTTGCTGAACGTAGTATAATAATATACCT
>CALANW010000175.1 GCA_937926145.1 uncultured Ruminococcus sp.
TATGTTTTGCTGCTTCCGCTGGCTGCAAATGCATTTATCGACATTATTGCTGTCATGTTTATCAGCATTACACACGTTAATATTATTGATAGAAGCTTTTTAGTCATTTTTTACCTCATTTGTTTTTAAATCCGTTTCGTGTGACTTGATTTTTGAATCTACTATTTCAAACATTTCATGATAAAAACTTTCGGAAACCGTATATCTGAAATAATCAAAAGCTATAAGTAATGTTATGATAGTAGCCAAAACGCCATAAGCGGCGAACGCACTTGGGTTTTCGTCTTTCAAAAAATAAGTCATATAACTTGGTATAAGCAGTGTTATCAGTGCCATAAAAATATTTATACCATGATGCTCACCTTTTTCCCTATACAGACATAAATGCCTCAGATCCTCCAATTCGCTTGCGTTCAAATCACTTAACAATTCAACAATGTGATTCTTCCAACTTGAGTATGTTATATTTTTCCTCTGACCTTTGCTGGCACTTTTATAGATTTTAAGTTCCTCTTTAAAGTCAATTCCATACATTTCTTTCATATATTACACTCCTAAATCAATCATCATTTGTAAATCCGTCCTGCCGCAGGATAGAGAAATATCCTGTGACAGATTCACCCGGCTTTATGGTTTTAAGATCATATACACTTTCATAGTTCGTCGAAAGGGCAGGAATATACAGCTCGGAATTTTCAGTGTCGGGAACGCCGTCGTTCCACTTTATGATCTCCGTTGCACCGCTCGGGTATTTTACGATCATATCCGTGACTTCTGCAAGCTCTGCCGAACCACTGAAACTTGCAGCAAAATTATAGATGGGGCGTTCACTGTTGTTTGTGAAAGTAAAACTGTTTGTCCAGTAATCAAGTCCCTCGGTAACTGTAATATCAAGCTTTAAACCTGTACCGTCATGTACAACAAGAGGTTCTTCGGTTTCAAATATAACCTTCACTGCTTCGCCGAGCGGCATAAGGATACCTGTAAATTCTGCAGAAAGATCGTATGCACCCGGTTTATCTCCACGAACTATCCATGATGCTGACTTGGTTTCCTTTCCGCCGATAATACCGTTGTTTCCGATTGATTGTACAAGATTTTCATGGCGATTTGTATCAGCAAGCGATAATCCGTCAGGAAGTGTAAGAACCGCCTGCGAGTTCTGAATACTGAAATCATCATCGGCATTGTTTATAATAGTAAGCTCAACATCATAAAATTCCTTTAACCACGATAACTGCGTTGTTACATTGAACACCGCAACGCTTACCGGCACGCCGCTGCTGCCCGAACCGTAACCGCCGTAAGTTCCGCGGCTTGGTCTGTCCTTTTCGCCTTTTATTGCAGCTACAGTGGTAAATACTCCGTCACGTTCCCTTTGTATAGTTCCGGTTACCTCACCAATGATGTCGCCTGTCGCATTAAGTGTAAAGGTCAACTTTCCGTCCCTTCCATAATCAACGGTATATTCATACACAAACTGATTTTCGGGAGCATTGATATCTATTCCGAGCGATACTATCTCATTTATATCAAGATCACGCACGGTAAGCTTACCCTCAACAAGCTGCTTCTTTTCAAGAACTACCTTTTTTATGGAATTTTCACCTGTTACAGTGATCGGAACATATTCGGGAAGATAATCATTCTTATAGAAATAAACATCATACTCACCTTTGGGGGCAATAAACTTAAAATTACCTCCTGCATCGGTAACAAAATCCGTACTGTTAACGCCCGGGATCTTGCAGTAGATCTTTACTCCGCTGAGAGCTGCACCGCGATCATCTGTTGTTTTAAACTGAACATAGCCGTAATCATTACTGTAGATATATGCTTTGATCGAATGGCTGTCGCAATTTCCTGCACTGTCTTTGACCGTGAGTGTAACTGTGTATGTGCCATCGGTCGTATAGGAATGTGACGCATTGATACCAGTACCGAACTCTCCATCGCCGAAATCCCACTCATACGAAGCAATGTAGTGGTTGTCCCAGGAATTTACTCCACTGAAACCGATCTTTTCATTTGCTATGCCCATAACATCAAGACCTGCGTCCGCAAGCGGTTGAATGTCATCGATATCCGTCGGAACAGATGTTATTTCATTGCTCTTTACATAATTGTTTCTGTTATCTGCTGCCTCTACGATATAATAATAGGTTTTGTTCGGAGTTACATTCTCATCAATATACTGATTGCCCTTAACAGAAGCGATCAAAGAGTATTCCGCTCCTATAAGCGTTTTTCTGTAAATATGATACCCAAGCAGATCTTCAGTGTTCGTCATAGTCCAACTGAGTTCATTGCGCCAACCTTCACCGACTGCCGAAAGGACCGGCACAGAAAGTGAACACTCTTTAAAAGTATAACTTCCGACCATATACGCGCTTGAATTTCCTGCTGTATCATGAGCAGTGGCTCTCAATTCATAGCTGCCTGTTGTAAAAGATGACGTGTCAAGCTCAAACTGAATAGTCTTTGAATATTTGTTGATATCCTCCTCAGTAAATACAGTTTTCCATTCTCCGCCGACCGCTCTGCATTCAACGATAATATCCTTTAATCTGAAATTATCCATTGCGGAAACGCCCACAAGCTGGTTCGTTTCAAGTACAGCTCCACTTTCGGGGTAAATACTCAATATCTCAGGAACATTATTATCTTCAGTGATCTCTGCTGTTACGGGATCAGATAAAATGCTCTCATTGCCGCACTTATCGACCGAAGAAACTCTGTAACTGTATTTAACACCTAATTCAATATCTGTGTCGTAGTAATTTATATATTTATAATTGTCCTTTATAAGTATATGATCATTATCTGAATCAGTCTTGCGATATATTCTGAAATACGCCGTATCATCATTTTCTGGCGCACTCCACCTGATCTCAATCCTGCTGCCAACTATACTCGATGTCAGATCGTTGATCTTATCGGGTGCTGTATTATCAGTAAAGATCTTGCAAATGGGCGAACTGTCACTTATATTACCGCTCAGATCCTTTGCATAAGCCCGTATATAAAGTGTTCCATCCGGATAAACCGTTGTATCAACAGCAAATTTGGCTGTTTCGCTTGTATTTTTATATGTCTTTACTGTTCCTGCATTTGTCCAGCTGATATTGTCGGACGACACTTCTATGCCTATCTCACTTATGCCGCAGTTATCATTTGCTGCAACATTAATGACCGCGTTGCCCGAAACAACGGAAGATACTGCGCTGACCTCTGATATTTCCGGAGCTTGCTCGTCACTTCCTGTATAAACTGTTTCGACATTGCTCTTTTCGGAAGCATTTCCGTAAGCATCATAAGCGACAATATAATATGAATATGTCTTGTCAAGCTCTATCGTCAGATCAATATATGTATTTTCCTCAACCGATTTGATCTTTGCCCCATTTTTGTAAATATCATACTTTACGACGCCGAGATTGTCATAACAAGCCCAATCAAGCTTAACATACAGATCATTCACACTTCCAACAGTAAGTACAGGCGCAGACGGAGCTAAATTATCGACCGTAACACTTTCACTTGCTCTGGAAATATTATTATCATTATCCACAGCTTCAACATAATATTCATACACGCCGCCCGATGCGGTATTATCGGTATATGATGTGCCCTTTGATGTGCCTATGATAACTCCGTTTCTGTAAATATTATAATACTCCACACTTCCATTGTCGGAGGAAGCCGTCCATGCCAGTCGTATAACACCATCCGCCTGGATCTTTGCAGACAGATTTGCAGGCTGAGTTGGTGCAAAAGCATCAGCATCGGTAGAAACCTCGAGCATATTGCTCCATGCAGATTCATTTCCGTCAATATCGCAAGCTGTAACATAATACAAATACGATGTATGCGAATTTAATCCATTATCAATATACTGAAGCTCATCGGTTCTACCTACCTGTTTCCCGTCGCGATAAATATAATAGCACAAAACGCTCTTATTATCTGAAGAAGCTTTCCATGACAGCATAATTGATGATGAGGTTGAATGTATAAACTCAAGTTCCTTAGGCGCTGTAGGCGGCTCATTATCCGCAGTGCCTTCGATAAGCTCATTCCAGAGCGGCGTTCTGCTGAATACATAGCCTGTACCAATGGGTTTTGTTATTTCAAGAATATTAAACTGCGAAGTTGCAGATGCAAAGTTCACCTTCTGAACACGGTTTCCGCTGAGGATCACCTTGTGATCTCCTCTCGGTGCAAAATTATTTGTATAGTAAGAATATTTCTGCGTAAAATCGCCCTTCACTTCAATAGTTCCCGCAGTAAGACCATTGTAATTACTGTACATATACCAGATAACATTGCCGTTCACAAGTATGTAATCGGCAGCGTTGTTCATATTTATTCTGCCCCTACTGTAAGAATTCGCCGTTCCGAAGTTGAGATCGCCCGATATCAGAAGCTTGCCCTTATTTATATTTAATGTTGTATTCCAAAGGTTTACATACGAACCGACAGTCATTGTGTGACCGTTGAGATCAAATTTGTCTCCGTCAAACACCACTGCTCCGCCTATATGCAGATCATCGGAAAGTGTTCTGTTATCTGTAAATCTTATGTCATGATCCCAAGAATTATCAACAAATTCCATTGCTGAAGGAACATAGATATTCCATCCATTAATCACCCTTGTTCCGGTATTGTAAAGACTGCCAACTACATAAATACTGTCCGCAATATCAACGCCTTCAGCCGAAGTGTTAAGTATTTTCAGGCTATTTATCCTTGAATTGCTCTGACTATTGTTTGCAATTTTAACAGTCTGCTTTTTTTCGCCGTTAAGAATTACTGTATGAGCATCTGATGTATAGAAATTCTGATATGAACCGCCGGAAAGCTGTGTCAGATTGCCACCTATTTCAAGTGTTCCTGCTGTAAGTTTTCCTTCATGCGACTGTGTTGACTGCATCACAAAGTCACCGAGTACCTTTACGATATCAGCTCCGTTTGTCATATTAAGAATACCTGTGCTTGTTGTATAGTTTGTTCCGTTAAGTGCCTGAACTCGGTAATCTCCCTGTACTTCAAGCTCACCGCCGTTTACAACGAGCGTACCGCCAGAATGCATAAGGTTTCCCGTAATTGTAAGCTTGTGTCCGTTCAGATCAAGAGTTCCTCTTGCAAGGTTGACATCACCCGTTATTACTTCGTCTTTTTCCAATGTCCAGCCCGAACGTTCGCCGTTCGCAAAGCTTACATTGCAGCCGTTATCAATAAGCTCGTTTATTGTTACCGTAGTTGCAAACACTACTCCTTCTTCGGAAGTATTCTTTATTTCAAGAATATTGAATCCCGATTCTGTTTCTGCAAATGTTACTGTCTGTAAAGTATCTCCACTAAGAATGACCTTATGATTTCCGCTTGGATTGAAAGTATATGCATTTCCTTGGCGTTTTTGAGCAAAATCGCCTTTTACTTCAATAATACCATCGGTCAATCTATTATATGAATACCAAACATTTACCGTAAAATTACCGTTTACGCATATGTAGTCTTCGGGATAAACCATTGTCAGATAACCACTGCAATAATATCCATTTGTTCTCTGCATATTGAAATTGCCGTTTACATAAAGCTTTCCCTTATTGATGTTAAGGTAAGTTTTGCTGTCATTTGCACTTAAATACAGATCTTTATTTACCGTAAGTGTATGCCCATTAAGATTTAATGTGCAGCTATTAAGATACAGATTTCCATTAACATTCAGATTTGCTTCAAGAATTGTTGTTCCGTCAGAAATTTTCAGATCACCATTGATCGTTGTATCTTTGGTTATGGTTCTGCTCTCAGCAAATGTGATGCTGTGATTCCACTGACCGTCCTCAAGACTTGCTGAATTTGTAATATAAATATAGGAACTGTTTATCAGATTTGAATTTGTATTATACAAATTTCCTGTTACATATACTGTTTTTGAAAATGCTACACCCTCATCAGATGTATTTGTAATTTTAAAATTATTTATTCTGCAACTGTTTTTGCTGTTATTGTATATGCTTACAGTCTGTTTTTCTGAACCATTAAGAATTACTGTATGAGTGTCGGATGTATAGAAATTCTGATAAGAACCGCCCGAAAGTTCTGTAAGATCTCCTCCAACTTCAAGTGTTCCTGCTGTAAGTTTTCCTTCATGCGACTGTGTTGACTGCATCACAAAGTCACCGAGTACCTTTACGATATCAGCTCCGTTTGTCATATTAAGAATACCTGTGCTTGTTGTATAGTTTGTTCCGTTAAGTGCCTGAACTCGGTAATCTCCCTGTACTTCAAGCTCACCGCCGTTTACAACGAGCGTACCGCCAGAATGCATAAGGTTTCCCGTAATTGTAAGCTTGTGTCCGTTCAGATCAAGAGTTCCTCTTGCAAGGTTGACATCACCCGTTATTACTTCGTCTTTTTCCAATGTCCAACCCGAACGCTCACCGTTCGCAAAGCTTACATTGCAGCCATTGTCTATAAGTTCACCGATAGTTACCGTAGTTGCAAACACTACTCCCTCTTCAGAAGTATTCTTAATTTCAAGAATATTAAATCCTGATTCTGTTTCGGCAAATGTTACTGTCTGTAAAGTATTTCCACTGAGAATAACTTTGTGATTTCCGCTTGGATTGAATGTATATGCGTTTCCTTGGCGTTTGTGCGTAAAATCCCCCTTAACTTCAATAACGCCGTCAGTTAGTTTATTCTTTGAGTACCATACATTTATTACATAATCTCCATTCACGAAGATGCGGTCCTCAGGATTTATCATGGTCAGATAACCTTCACCATAACCACCATTGATCATCTGCATATTAAAATTACCATTTACATAAAGCTTTCCCTTATTGATGTTAAGGTAAGTTTTGCTGCCATTTGCACTTAAATACAGATCTTTATTTACCGTAAGTGTGTGTCCATTAAGATCAAGTGTTCCACCGTTAAGATACAGATTTCCGCCTATCTCAGTATCAGCGGTAAGTGTTCTGTTTTCATTAAGCCAGATATCATGATCCCAAGCGTTATCTGCAAAATCACCTGCAAGTACAAGGTTAGAACTATTTACTACCTTTGATTCAGTATTATACAAATCACCTACTACATATACTGTCCGAGGAAATATTACGCCCTCATCAGATGTATTTGTAATTTTGAAATTATTTATTCTGCAACTGTTTTTGCTGTTATTGTATATGCTTACAGTCTGTTTTTCTGAACCATTAAGAATTACTGTATGAGTGTCGGATGTATAGAAATTCTGATAAGAACCGCCCGAAAGTTCTGTAAGATCTCCTCCAACTTCAAGTGTTCCTGCTGTAAGTTTTCCTTCATGCGACTGTGTTGACTGCATCACAAAGTCACCGAGTACCTTTACGATATCAGCTCCGTTTGTCATATTAAGAATACCCGTGCTTGTTGTATAGTTTGTTCCGTTAAGTGCCTGAACTCGATAATCTCCCTGTACTTCAAGTTCGCCACCGTTTACAAGAATCGTTCCTCCTGAATGTATCAGGTTTCCTGTTATTGTTAGCTTATGTCCGTTAAGATCCAATATACCTGTTGATAAATGTAAATTCCCTGAATATATCTCATTTTCATTCAAAGTCCATCCCGTTTTTTCACCGTTTGCAAATACCACATTACAACCATTACGATTTAATGTTTTTATAGTTACCGGAGTTAAGAATTCAACACCATCAATCGAAAAATTCCGTACATCAAGAATATTAAAACAAGATTCGATATTGTCGAAACTAACCAACTGTTTACCGGTGCCGCTCAAAATCACTTTGTGATTTCCGTTGGAATAAAAATTCTGGAAACTGGAGTATTTTTTCTGCGTAAAATTGCCCCTGATCTCAAGTACACCATCTGTCAAATATCCCTCATGACTTTGTGACGCATAGCAATAATAGTTTCCATTTACGCTTATATAGTCATTTGGGTTTACCATTTTAAGAAATCCGTAGCTGTGGTTGCCATTTGTCCACTTTTGGTTAAAATCATTTTCAACATAAATTTTTCCACCATTGACAAACAATGTTCCATCGCCTATGCCAAGATCATTTTTTACTGTTACAGTATATCCATTTACATTCAATGTTCCGGAATTAATGTAAAGATTTTCAACTGTAATATTATGATCTAAAACAGTGTTTGAACGAATAATCAAATCAGTATAAATACAGATCTCATTGCTCACCCCAACAAGAATCCCGTCCTCTGTATATGCATTTACTATAATTGAATATTCTGAACCACCATTGAGATTATTAAGCGTATAATTTATAGCACTAACGTTTGACATAAAAACCGCTCCATTGCAAATTATCTCATAATATGCCGCACGTTCATCTCCATTCCAAGCAATTGATACGCTTGTTTCAGAAATTGAATTGTAGGTTAATATCATTGAAGATAATTCATAATTTCGGATATCATCTTCATCTGTTTCTGAAAATTCTTCTGCTTTTATGTCAGTATTGTCAGGGAGCGAAGGTTCTTCCATTGTTTCTGAACTATTATCGTCAAATGAAATATCTTCACCCACAACACTGATCGGCGTTGCCGTAAACATAACTGCTGTTGCTAATATTGCTGCGGTTACCCTTTTAAGATCCATATAAATATCCTCCAATATATGCCTTATTTTGTTTCAGTTTATATAAAACTGATATGACACACTTCTAATCGTCATTAATCTAACAAAAAAATCATTTTTCGTCAATAATTTTGGCATATCCTGCAAATATATGGCACAAAAGGTTTATACCGTCGTTTCTTTTCAATAACTATGACATAAATATAAATGAGTAAAAGATAGTATAAAAAAATCCAGTCGAGAACAATAAGTACCTCGACTGGATTTTTTTATACTATTATTTCACCATCATAGTAGTTTGTGCGGAAATTTATGGGGGTAGTGTTATTTTAATTTATTCTGCTAATACCTAATTCACTGTCGGAGTTTAAATAATACGGGTCATAATATACAAATCCATATTCCGGACGCTTGGCTGACTCGCTGCTGATCTTATGTGCTGCAATAACATAATCAATGCACTCTGAAAGCGCCACCTGGTTATATCTGTTGGCTATCTCTTTATGAGATACATGGCTCAACATTATTCCAACATTAGTAATATTATCAGCTCTGCCATACCAAGTTGAGTGAGTCAATCCGCTTCCGTCAAGACCATAGATAGAAATAGTTACATCTTTTGAATGTTTAAAGATTATTTCGGAAACAGCCTGTATTTCTTTCTTGATCTCATCAAGCTGAGTATCCGTATAACTTATTTCATCAACTGAGAAACTTGTTTACCTCGATCAGAGCTATTAAAAACAAGTGATTTTGCCCAATACCATGATAATACGATTGCAAGAGTTTTGTTTTTATTCACCACCTACAAAACATAGTCTGTTTGGGTTATTAATTGCTTTAATATACTCATCATGATTACAGCTTTCAAGTCCGGTTTTATCTATAACTTTTATCTGCACTACGCCTTTACGTTTTGAATCATAGTAAATAGGCCAAGCAGTACACAATATAGTATAACACTTGTTTGTATTAGACTTTATTGTAATTCTTGCATCAATACACATTATTTGTACCCCATCGTTCCAACTGGATTCTTCAGAACCAAGCCTTTTTTCTAGAGCCTGTTCACATTAAAGTATTGCAATTTTTGTGAAAACATATTATAATA
>CALANW010000176.1 GCA_937926145.1 uncultured Ruminococcus sp.
TTACCATATTTTTAGGGTAATTGCAAGATTAAGTTAGTGCATATGGGGCAGCGCCCCTCGACCCCGCAAGCTGTGCTCAGCTTGACCAGCTGCTTGGCTTCGCAACACCAAACATTGTCCACTAAAATAATTCCGAATTATTTCCTCAGTGATGCCGGGTCTTCTTCGATTTTTCTGAAAATGTGCATTGCCACGCCGCTTATTGTGTACATTATGCAGGCAGGTCCTATCAATGCTCCTACGAATTTCGTTGTCGGGTTCCAGAAAATTATCAGCACTTCCACTGCGATTATCACAAGGAGCAGGAATGTTCTTCCGAAGAACTTCATTCCTATCCTGAATGAATTCTTTATCGAATTTATCACGGTATTATCGTATCTTGCGAGCAGGGGGAAAACATAGATAAGGCAGAAAATGAAGATATACGCCGAAAAACATCCCACTATCAATATTCCAAGTCCTCCGCTTTCCACCGCATTATAGAGCTGAAAATCGAGAAAAACGGCTTCAAAGCATATCGGCGGCAGAAGTCCGATAAATATTCCCTGCTTCCAGTTCTCCTTGAACGCTTTCCAGAAGTCCTTTATGACGTTACCCTCCTGATCTTCGGACATTCGCAGCAGGACGCTGAACGCCGCTATCGTACTTCCGCCGATCGTGACTATCGGTATGCAGAATATCACCCACATAAAGTTCAGCTTCAGGATATCCCACAGGGTCTGCATAAACTTATAAAGCGGACTTTCTACGCTGAAAAATTTCATCGAAACCTCCAAAAGATAAAAAAGATAAAACGGAGATCCAAAAGGAAAGATTTTTCCTATATGAACCCCCGTTTTGTTGAATTTTAGCCCTTAACTGCTCCGAGCATAATACCCGATTCAAAGTATCTTTGCATGAACGGATATACGAGCATAATTGGGATAATTGTTATCATTGAGATAGTGTACTGAATTATCTTTGTATTCATCGCACCTGAGAGCGCCGCCGTATCGGAGCTTGAAGTTGCGCCGTTTACCATTGCGCTGAGGTTTGACGACTGGTTCAGGTAGACATAAAGTCTGTGCTGAACGGTATAGAGTTCAGGCGAGTTGGAGTTGTAGATAAGTGAATCCTGGAAGGAGTTCCAATGTCCTACTGCGCCGAAAATCGCGATAGTTGCGAGGATAGGCTTTGAAAGCGGCCAAATGATCTTATAGAATATCGTCCAGTAGCCTGCGCCGTCGATGAACGCACTTTCCTCAATTTCACCCGGAATAGATTCAACGTAAGTTTTTACGAGAATGATGTTATAAGGTGAAACGATTGCAGGAATAATATAAACAAGGAACGTATTTGTAAGACCGAGCATCGAAAGGTTGAGGTATGTAGGGATAAGTCCTGCGTTGAAGTACATTGTGATAACGAGGAATCTGTACCAGAACTTTCTGTGCCACATCTCCTGCTTTGTCATAAGGTAGCCTGCGAGTGCGGAGGCGAAAACCATAAGAACCGTACCGATGAGCGTTCTGAGAATTGTTATGACGAACGAATTCCAGAGGTCGTTTACGTTCGCCATCATAATATAGTTCTGAATGGTGATCTGCTGCGGGAAGAACGTGATAACGCCCTTTTTAACAAGCTCATTGTTCGAGATAGTGTTAATGAAGATATAGTAGAATGGGAAAATACAGCTGAGTGTAAACAGAATGAAGAACAGGTAGTTCAGGATATTGAACACGATATCTCCCGGAGTCAGCTTGATCTTCGTTGTATGCTCCTTGAAATATTTTTCTTCGGCTCTTTTTGACAGCTTTTCATCGTGAGTCATTTCAAACCGCCTCCTTATACAATGCTCTCGCCGCGGATAAGCTTAGATACGCTGTTAGCGGCAAAAAGAAGAATTACGCTGATAATGGACTTGACCATACCGATAACGGTCGAGATCGGGATAAGTCCGCTTGTGATACCGAGGTTATAAACGTAAAGGTCGAGAACTTCGATACTGTTCTTATTGATAGAATTGGAGAATACGAGGTACTGTTCCATACCGTTTGAAAGGATATTTGCGATGGACATAAGGAGAAGTACCATATATGTAGGGATAAGCTCAGGGATCGTGATATACCACATCTTTGCGAAACGTCCTGCGCCGTCAACGGTAGCTGCTTCATAAAGCTGCTGGTCGATGCCCGAGATCGAAGCGATGTAGATGATAGCACTCCAGCCGAGTCCCTTCCAAAGTCCCCATGCAAGCATCTTGAGCCACATATGTGAATCGCTCAGGAGGTAGTTGGTCATTGTCGGATGACCTATCGATGTGAGGAATGTGTTGATAAAGCCGTCAGTTGAGAATATCGCAAGTGCAATAGCGTAAACAAGTACCCAGCTGATGAAGTTCGGGATAGTTGTGAATGTCTGTACCACTCTTCTGAAAGCGGTGTTCTTGATCTCGGAGAGGAAGATAGCGAATACCATTGGCACCCAGCTCGTTGCGATTCCGAGGCCGCTCATTGCGAGTGTGTTCTTTACAACTCGAACAACGTCTTTTCTCGTTGCTGCCGTATTGAAAAGTGACTTGAACCACTTTAAGCCGACGAACTTGTCCCAGGAAAGTGTTTCGCCCGACTTATAATCGAAGAATGCATATCTCCAGCCGAAGAGCGGCAGATAGCAGAACACGAATGCAAGAACGAGTATCGGGAGCATCATAAGGAAAAGTCTGTACTTCGCAGCCATTTCTGCCTTTTCGCCCTTTGTTGTGGGAACAAGAATAAGTTCAGCTGCCGAAACAAAAAGTGCTACGCCTGCAAGAACGACATAGAGCCAAAAGATTGCAGGGAAAACAGGGTTTACTTTTTCGATCTTTTCCGAGCCGAGAAGCATATCGTAGGAACGATAGATACCGATGAGTGCACAAATCTCAACGACAGAACCGCCGATAGTGAAAAATGTGCTTGTCTTCTTCATTTTATTGTTTCCGAGCGACATACAAGCGCCGATTATCATTATCACAACAGCTGCGATGATGATAAGACTGCTGGCGTTGAGCAGTTTGAACGCTGCCTCGGGGACCCAGCCTCTTGCAAATGCACGGCCGAAGTTCGTGATAAGTGTTTTATAAGAAACGCCGCAGGTGAAAAGCGACATATTCTTATTGATCTGATCTGTTACTCTCGCAGCGTTGAAATTCGGGAAGAAGAGAATGATGATGTTTATTACCACAGATGCGCGCACGAACCAGAAAAGCACATCGCAGAGCTTTTCACGCGGTGTTCGTTCGACCACTCTCTTATTTGAACCGATATCGGCTGCTGATCTAACAGCATCTGCCATTTTCCTGCACCTCCAAAGTGTTTAAACAACCAAAGCGCCCATACAATACAAAAAGTACGCACAAAGCCTTGATTATTTTGTAAAAATATGCTACAATGTAAACAAATTATATCACAGTTTTATCACCTTTACCATAAAAATAGCGACATTTTTTAGCACAATAATGACATTAACAAAATGTTACGGGTTCTAAACCGATTACATTGTATGATTATACAAAAGCAGGAAAAATCAAAATGAAAGTATTTCACCTTAAAGAATTCACGGGAGAGAGCGGTTTTCCGTTCCATATTCTGCAGGATAATCACGAAAACACCTTTCCTATCCACAGCCATGCCGACTTCATCGAGCTTGCGATAGTCATAGGAGGGAGCGCATCGCATATTGTCGATGATGAATGCTTCCCTATCAGAAAAGGAGACGTCTTTACCATAGGAAAAAATATGTCGCACGGCTTTTCCGATGCCGTCGGATTCCGGATATGCAATATAATGTTCAGTCAGGAGGATTTTTTCGGCGGACATTCGGATATATGCGATTCACCGAGCTTTCGCTCGCTTTTTTACGGAAAAAACGGACTTCAGACGAAGCTGACGCTGCCGCCCGAGGAATTTATCCGTGTATGCGAGATACTGAAAATGCTTCAGACAGAGTACAGCACCGATTCGGACGGGCGTGAAACGCTGATACGCTCCTATTTTATGATGCTTACGGTGATGCTGTCGCGGCTCTACGCCTCAAAGGAATCGGGCAAGAACCGAAGTGCCGAGAACATCACTGCCGCGGCTGAATTCATCGAGCGAAACTTCACCGAAAAGCTCACGCTCGATTCGATAGCCGAGGTAACGCACTATTCTTCACGCCACTTCGTGCGAATTTTCACCGAAACATATCACCAAACACCGCAGGAATACATACTCTCGCTCCGACTTCGGCGAGCATTCAGCCTGCTCGAAGAGGGTGAGCTCTCCATTGAAGAAACCGCGCAGCAGAGCGGCTTCGGTGACGGAAACTACTTCTGTCGAGTGTTCAAAAGACAGACGGGCGTGACCCCCGGAGAATACCGCCGCACGGCGCAGCAAAAGAAAAATTGAAAGGATAAATTATGACTAAAAAAGAAAGAGCGGCAGCTGCCGTTGAGGGACTTGAAAAGCTTTACCCCGATGCGATATGCTCGCTCGTTTATGAAAAACCGTATGAACTTCTGATAGCGACCCGACTTTCGGCACAATGCACGGACGCAAGGGTAAACATCGTCACAAAGGAGCTTTTTGCGAAATTCCCCACCCTGAAAAGCTTCGCCGATGCAAAATGGGAGGACATTGCCGAAATAGTTCGACCATGCGGACTTTACAAGACAAAAGCGCAGAGCATCGCCGAGATGACACACACATTATATTATGACCTTGACAGCGTTCTCCCCGACACGGTGGAGGAGCTTATAAAGCTGCCCGGTGTCGGAAGAAAGACCGCTAACCTCATCGTCGGCGATGTTTTCCACAAGCCTGCGGTCGTGACGGACACACATTTTATACGAATTTGCGGCAGACTCGGACTTACCGCGAACACCGAGCCGCAAAAGGTCGAGGACGATCTGCGCAAGCTTCTCCCTCCCGAAAAAAGCTCGGATTTCTGCCATAGGATAGTGCTTTTCGGACGTGAATACTGCTGCGCGCGAAGCCCGAAATGTGAAGTCTGTCCGCTCAAAGACCAACTCGGCGGATATAAGTGCAAATTAAAGGACAAGAAAGCATAAATGAACAAATTTGAAGTTTTAAAACAGTATTTCGGACATGATGATTTCCGAAACGGTCAGTCCGAGATAATCGATAATATCCTCGCAGGGAAAGACGTTCTTGCGATAATGCCGACGGGCGCTGGAAAATCCGTCTGCTACCAAGTTCCTGCGATGCTCCTTGACGGGATAACGATAGTCATTTCGCCGCTCATCTCGCTGATGAAAGATCAGGTCGAGAGCCTCGTCCAGTCGGGCATTCGCGCGGCTTACATAAACAGCTCGCTCAACGCTTCGCAGTACCGCGAGGTAATTCGCCGCGCCGAAAACGGCGAATACAAGCTTATCTACGTTGCCCCCGAGCGGCTCGTCACCGACAGCTTTCTCGACTTTTCCGAGAACAGCAATATCTCAATGGTAACGGTCGATGAATCGCACTGCGTTTCGCAATGGGGTCAGGATTTCCGCCCGAGCTACCTTAAGATCCCCGAGTTCATCGGAAAGCTTTCACGCCGCCCTATCGTGACCGCTTTCACAGCAACAGCGACCGAGCACGTCAAGGAAGACATCTCCTCGCTGCTCGGACTGCGCTCCCCTTTCACGATAACAACTGGCTTCGACCGACAGAACCTCTACTTCGAGGTGCGCAGACCTGCCGAACGCCTTAACGAGCTTATGAAAATAGTTGACGAAAATCGCGGAAAAAGCACTATCGTTTACTGCGCAACGAGGAAAAACGTTGAAACTGTCTGCGATGCTTTGTGCGAAAAAGGCTACTCTGCGACCCGTTACCACGCAGGACTTTCGGACGATGAACGCCGCCGAAATCAGGACGCTTTCCTCTACGACAAATGCGGCATAATGGTCGCAACGAACGCTTTCGGAATGGGCATCGACAAATCGAACGTTTCACTCATCATACATTATAATATGCCGAAAAATATCGAAAGCTACTATCAGGAGGCAGGCAGAGCAGGACGTGACGGCGAACCTGCAAGCTGCATACTTCTCTACAGCGGTCAGGACGTTGCGCTCGCGCGTTTTCTTATCGAAAATTCCAATGACGGCAATGAGGAACTCACCGAGCAGGAAAAAGCGCAGCTCCGCGCCCGTGACTACGAACGTCTTAAACAGATGACTTTTTATGCAACGACCACCGATTGTCTTCGTGCGAGCATACTCAAATATTTCGGCGAAAATCCGCCCGTTTTCTGCGGTCACTGCTCCAACTGCTGCACAAGCTTTGAAACGGTCGATATCACCACAGAAGCGCAGAAAATAATCAGCTGTGTTTACCGCGTATGCAACCACAACGGACGCTATCTCGGCAAGGCTGCGATAACGGATATTCTCCGCGGCTCAAAGGCGGAGAAGCTCAAACAAAACGGTTATGACACGCTTTCGACCTACGGAATAATGGCAGATGTGCCTACGCACAGAGTGCGCCTTATCATCGACAATCTTGTTGAAAAAGGGTATCTTAATGTGCGCGGCAGCGACTATCCCGTTGTTGTTCCGACAGACCTTGCGGCGGCTGCGATAAGATCGGGACAAAGGTTTGAAATGAAGCTGCCCAAGGAAGTCCACCGCATCACGGCAAAGGAAAAGCCTGCGGAATTTCCCGTCAACATGGAACTTCTTGCCAAGCTCAAATCGAAGCGAATGGATATTGCCGAAAAAGCACATATCCCTGCCTACCTCGTTTTCACCGATGCAACGCTTCGCGATATGTGCCGCAGAATGCCCTCAACTCCCGAGGAATTTCTCGGTGTTTCGGGTGTCGGACGCAAGAAATGCGAAAGCTACGGCGAGGATTTCCTTGCCGTTATAAAGGAATTTTCAAGTGGAACTGATAAGAAAAATTCTCCGTCCGAGGTCAAGGGCGGCTGGACGATCGATGAAACGGAACGTCTTCGTGATGAAGTCGAAAAAGGTCTTTCGCTAACGCAGATAAGCGCACGTCACGGCAGACCTGCAAACGATATACGCAAGCGTTTGCACGAAACGGAAATCCTTAGATGAAAATTTCCGCAAAACCTCAAAATTTTTCTGTACAAGCGGAAATTTTTATGCTATAATATTAGGTGAATTTTTGTAATGAAAGAGGGTGCTGCGTTTGAACGTACTTATGGAAAAGCTGAATGACGTTCTGAAAAAGGATAAATTCGGTTCGGAATTCAAAAATCTGCTGAAAAAACATAGTCTTACCGTTTCTGAAAAGAACGGCGACCGCTATCGGCTGACGAACGGCGTTTCCGACTTTTCCGTTGACACCTCAAAAGCACGTTCGGAATATGAAAGCACACCTTCACCCGAGCTTTTGGCTTCGCTTATGCAAAAGCTTGAGCAGGAAATAGATATGGAAATACGAATGGTATCGTTCACGAACGGTCAGGAGTTCCTGCGGCTTGCGATAATGCGCGAAAAGGACATTCGACCCGGAATGATAAGCGCCGAATTCGCAGGGGGACTTTGCAAGGTCATTATCTACACCGCCGATGATACGGAGCTCCGCCCTCTTGACGAAACGATACTCAAACGCTGGGGAATGCCGCGCGAGGTCATTTTCTCCGTTGCCGACAGAAATATGTGCAGGCTTCTCGCCAAGACCGAGGTCAAGAAAATGAGCATCGCCGAGGGTGTGAATGCAATGGAATTTGAGCTGCCGTGCAAGCATCTCGGAGTTTCGTTCATTCTCTGCAACGATTTCCGTCAGGTCGTATACAATTATATGGGTGCGAAATTTCTCGTTGTTGCGCCGTCCTGCGAAAGCATTCTCATACTTGAAAATATAACGAACAATATCCTCGAAAAGCTCGGAAAAGAGATCGTCCGTGAGTACAAACGCTCACCGAAGCCGCTCACAACGGACGTTTTCCTTTTCACTCCCGATAAAATACAGATCGCAGGACATTTTTCCGTGAAAAGTGACAAATAAACCGAAAGGAACGTATTACTATGGCAAATAATAAGAAAAGCTGCGGCAAAACCTACACTCCGACTCCGCAGAAGAAAAAGAAAGGTCTTGCCTTTAAAATTATTATGGTGATACTCGCGGTCGCACTTGCGGCTGGGATCATCATAATGCCTATCGAATCATCGCTCAGAGCCTACGCCGAAGAAGCCGAGGGCGAATCTGTTACGGTCGAAGCGTTTGAAACGGGAAAGCTTGCCGATGCTGTCAGCGAAGCCGCAAATGGCACGGACTACAACTTCATCACGAAAATATGCGTTATGAGTGGAACACTTGACGCTTCGGACTGGAGCGCACTCAACGCTATCCCGAACCTTGAATATGTCGAGCTTGCAAAGACCGACACAGAGGACGGCATCATTCCCGATAACGCTCTCCCTTGCCGCAATCAGCTCCGCTTTATCAGCCTTCCGAAGAACACCGTTGAGATCGGCGACAGTGCTTTCAACAGCAACAGAAAGCTTGAAAAAATTTCAATGCCGAACACTGTTGCAAAGGTCGGAAACAATGCTTTTGAAGCCTGCGAAACACTCACGGAAATGCCCAATTCGGTCGGTATAACCTCGTTCGGCGAGGGTGCTTTCAGGGACTGCAAAAGCTTTGAGAGCTTCACGGTCTCGCCCGAGGTAACGGACATTCCCGCAAATGCTTTCGGCAAGTGCGGCTTTTCCGAGATAATCATAGGACCATCGGTAACATCGGTCGGTGACGGTGCTTTTGCTGACTGCAATAACCTCACCGATATTTATGTTTATGCCGAAAATGCGCCGTCGGTAAACGCTTCGAGCGCATTTATGAACGTCGGCGGAACTGTTCACGTTTACCCCGACAGCGCACAAAGCTACACTGCTTGGGAATACAATAACCTCAAAGTTGCAGGCGACCTTGACGGCGAATACCCCGTTGAAACTCCCGAACCTGCCGAAGTGACAGAAGCCGCTGAAGCTGAGGATTCATCGGAACCAGAAGCTGCAGTGTCCGAAGAAACTTCTTCCGAAACAGAACGGACCGAGCAGACCGAAGCTGCTGAAACGGCAGAAACTTCCGCACAGCAGAGCAGTGGTTTAAGCGTTGGCGTTGTTATCGTCATCGTTGTAATGGCTGTCATAATTGCAGTTCTCGCTACTATTCTTGTTATGAAGTCAAAAAAATCTTAAAATGCTAATATCCGTCAATAAATTATTACATAATAATAC